>DJVY01000142.1 GCA_002440885.1 Bacteroidales bacterium UBA6244 | reverse complement strand
TTGTAATTTTTGTCATGTACTAAGAAATATTAGTTACTTACGTTTCGTATGTTGATTTATCTTATAAATCACTTTATCTTAATTTTCTCCAAATTGAATCTTCATTTACAATAGATTATGTTTCCATTTCCTTCATAATTATTATGTTGTAAAACTCTGAGAATCCTCTGTGTACCTCTGTGATTGCTCCGTGTAACTTTGTGAAATAGTTTTTAATCATGTCATGAAGGGGCCAAGAGATTTCAGGAGGTTACACGGAGTTGCACGGAGAAAGCACAGAGGTACACGGAGTTGGGCAAAGAAAATGATTGTATGTAATATGCTCTTATACGGACTATTGAAATCACAACGTCAACTGCAAAACTTATGTTAGGTAGATTAAGGAAATTTTTATGAAACAAACGTGAAATTTGGATGATTAGTATGGAGCCGACAAAAAGTGTGGAGATTCAAAACAAACTTTCACCTTCGATATGACATAGCAAAAAGCCCCGAAACTATTAATTTCAGGGCTTTATTTTTATCAGCAGACCGAACTGTTGCTTTGGCTATTTGTGTCTTATTCAATAATACTAACACTTCTCTTTACAAAGTCGTTCAATTCTTTGCCTTTGAGCAGATTCTTCGACAAACGGGCCAGATCGTATAACTGTTTTACCACCTGATCCTGCTTTTCCGTGTTTTCTTCGGCCATGATTTTAGTAATCAGGTTGTTGTTGGCATTTACGATGAGATCGTACGAATCGGGGAATCCGCCCATGCCCATCATCATGCCTCCGCCACCTAAGGCTTCCATGTCTTTCATGCGACGCATGAATTCGTTTTGGGTGATGGTAACAGGCTGATCTGATTCACTCAGGTTCTCGAAAACCACATGATAGGTTTCCTTGTTGATGTTGCGCTCAAAGACTTCCTTCAGGGTTTCCTTTTGTTTCTCATCGAGTTTCGAGGGCATTTCTTCCTCTTTTGCAATGAGTTTATCAATGGTGTTGGAGTCGACGCGGGCAAAAGTAGCGTCTTTAAATTTCTGTTCCAGTGAATTGATAAAATGGTTGTCGAGCACCCCTTCCATCAACAGGACATCATAGCCACGCGAAACGGCGTTGTCGATGTAACTGTACTGATCTTCTTTACTGGTGGCATATAGATAAACCAGCTTTTTATCTTTGTTTTCCTGGGTTTTTTCAATGTGCTTTTTATACTCTTCGAAAGTAAAATATTTGCCTTCGGTATTTTTAAACAGGGCAAATTTTTCGGCTTTCTCATAGAATTTCTCTTCTGAGATCATGCCATATTCAATAAATATTTTGATGTCATCCCATTTTTTCTCAAAAGCTTCGCGGTCCTTTTTAAAGAGTTCTTCCAATTTGTCAGCCACCTTGCGGGTGATATACCCACTAATTTTCTTCACTGCGCCATCACTTTGCAGGTACGAACGGCTCACATTCAATGGAATGTCGGGCGAATCGATTACCCCATGCAGCAGGGTAAGAAAATCAGGAACAATGCCTTCCACAGAGTCGGTTACAAAAACCTGGTTGCTGTAGAGTTGAATTTTGTTGCGTTGCATTTCATAATCCTTTTTCACCTTGGGGAAATACAGTATTCCGGTCAGGTTAAAAGGATAATCCACATTCAGGTGGATATGAAAAAGTGGTTCCTCGAAACTGTAGGGATACAATTCGCGGTAAAAGTTTTTGTAGTCCTCATCGCTGGCATCGGCGGGTTTTTTCTTCCAAAGCGGATCAGGATTGTTGATGATATTGGGTTTTTCAACTTCCTCGGTTTCGGGGTTTCCGTCTTTGTCGGTTTTACCCTCCACCGGAACAAATTCCTTTTTCGTGCCAAACTGAATGGGAACGGGCAGAAATTTGCAGTATTTATTGAGCAACTGCTCTATTTTAAAGTCTTCAAGGAACTCTTTGTTTTCGCTGTCGATATGCAGAATAACTTCCGTTCCGCGGTCATCTTTTTCAATTTCTTCAAGCGAATAGTCGGGACTTCCGTCACACTCCCACCTAACGGCTTTGGTTTGTCCGCCTTTTTTGTAGGTTTTGGTTTTTATTTCAACTTTCTCGGAAACCATGAAGGAAGAATAAAACCCGAGTCCAAAATGACCAATGATGGCATTGGCTTCAGCCTGACTTTTTGTTTTAAACTTCTTCACAAACTCCTCGGCACTGGAAAAAGCAATTTGGTTGATATACTTTTCAACTTCTTCGGCAGTCATTCCAATTCCGCGGTCGCGGATGGTGATGGTTTTTTTCTTTTTATCCAACTCCACATGAATGGTTAAGTCGCCCAACTCTCCGTTAAATTTCCCCATCGAAGCCAGTGTTTTCAGCTTCTGGGTGGCATCAGTGGCGTTAGAAACCAGCTCTCTTAGAAAAATTTCATGATCTGAGTAGAGGAATTTTTTGATGATAGGAAAAATATCCTCGGTTTTAATACCAATTTTACCTTTTTGTACTGTCATGGTTAATTGTTTTAAATTTTGCTGCATGGTATCAAAGGCTGTGCCATGACAAATTTACGTGACAAATTGTCCAACCCTGATATGTTAACCAGCCGGACACTACTGTTCCTTTTCGCACACCATGCTGTTTGATTCCGAACACATGGACCGGAGTGAGTCGGTTTAACACGCAATAAATCAAGCATTACAAATTATTGGCACATATTTGGTTAGCTTTGTCCTCTGAAATTAAACCATTCATTTATTAATAAAACTAAGATGAGATCAACAATCATTGCTTTTTTCTTGCTTCTGGCGGGCTATACCTATGCTCAGGATGAAGCCAGACTGCTTCGTTTTCCGGCCATTCATGGCGATCAGGTAGTGTTTACCTATGCCGGCGACTTATACACAGTGCCGTTGTCGGGAGGTGTTGCACGTAAACTCACCAGCGATTTAAACGGTTATGAAATGTTTGCCCGTTTTTCGCCCAACGGCGAAAACATCGCCTTTACGGCACAATACGATGGCAACACCGAGGTATTCCTCATTCCGGCAACGGGTGGTGTCCCCAAGCGGCTTACCCACACGGCTACGCTTGACCGCGACGACGTGAGCGACCGTATGGGACCTAACAACGTTGTAATGGCCTGGCGCAACAACAACGAGATTGTATTCAGATCAAGGAAACAAACTTTTAACTCGTTTAAAGGACAACTGTTCGAGGTGAACAAAGCCGGTGGCCTTTCACAGGAACTGCCTCTGCCTGCCGGAAGCTGGTGCTCATTCTCACCCGATGGAAAAAAAATGGCTTACAACCGCGTTTTCCGTGAATTCCGCACATTTAAGTATTACAAAGGAGGAATGGCCGATGATGTTTGGGTTTACGACTTTGAGACCAAAGAAACCGTTAACATTACCAACAACGACAACCAAAACATTTTTCCGATGTGGCATGGCGACAAAATTTATTTCATCAGCGACCGCGACCGCACCATGAATTTGTTTGCCTACAACACAAAAACCAAACAAACTGAAAAATTAACGCAATATACCGAATACGACATCAAATTCCCATCACTGGGAAATGAATCTGTTATATACGAAAATGGGGGGTTTTTATACAACTACAAGTTGTCTGACGGGTCGATTACGAAAATAAACGTTATCATTCAGAATGACCTGATGACCGGACGTAATCAGCTAAAAGACGCCAGTAAATTTATAAATTCCTGGGCTTTGTCGCCGGATGGTAAAAGGGTGGCCTTTGGTGCCCGTGGCGATGTTTTTACAGTGCCGGCTTCATCGGGTATCACTCGCAACCTCACCATGAGTAGCGGGGTACATGACCGCAATGTGGAATGGTCGCCTAACGGAAAATTTATTTCTTTCATCAGCGACCGTACCGGTGAAGACGAAATTTACATCCAGAACCAGAATGGGCTTGAGTCGGCAATCCAGCTGACTAACAACTCCGAAACCTATAAGTACAACCCCATTTGGTCGCCCGACAGCAAAAAACTGCTGTGGTCGGATAAATTGGGATTCCTGCACTACATGGATATCGAGTCAAAGAAGATAACAACAGTAGGTGAATCTGAAAGCTGGGAGATAAGAGATTACAGCTGGTCGCCCGACAGCCGCTGGATTGCATACACCAAACCACAGTCGTTTACCG
>DJVY01000009.1:9448-29676 GCA_002440885.1 Bacteroidales bacterium UBA6244 | reverse complement strand
TTTATTTGTCCCAAAAATACAAATTATGGTACAATTATCAAGATTTGCAGTGTTCTTTTTCAAAAAGCCTAACGACGGGATAACCCCTCTCCTAGCCTCTATTTCTGCTATAGTTGCAGGTGATAATTACATTGTTGAACTTTAATGCTCAAAAACCTGAGTTTAGGGACAGCCATCAATTAACCCCATTTTAATCAGTTGCCAACCGATGTTTGCACAATTGATTTTTTTGTAAATTGCTGCACTATTATTTTCTCAGTATATGACCTCAAAAAAACACCTTTCCGAACGAGACATTTGCACCAAATACATTCATCCGGCATTGGTTAAGGCGGGGTGGAATATAAAATCCCAGATCAGAGAGGAAGTTTCCTTTACCGACGGACGTATCATCGTTCAGGGAAAGATGCACACCAGAGGCAAACGTAAAAGGGCTGATTACATCCTCTATTACAAACCCAATTTGCCCATTGCCATTATCGAAGCAAAGGACAATAAACACGCTGTTGGTGATGGAATGCAGCAAGCTCTTGAATATGCAGAAATCTTGCAAATACCTTTTGTGTTTTCTTCCAACGGCGATGGTTTCGTTTTTCATGATAAAACCATCAGCGAAGGTGACATAGAAAAGGAGCTTTCATTGGATGAGTTTCCAACTCCTGATTTTCTTTGGAAAGCTTATCTCAAAGACAAGAAGATAGAAACAGAGGAAGCCGCTTCCATCGTGCAACAAAGTTATCCAATGGATATGGAGGATAAGTCTCCACGATATTACCAACAAATAGCCATTAACCGAACAGTAGAAGCCATCGCCAAAGGACAAAACAGGATTTTATTGGTCATGGCTACCGGTACCGGAAAAACCTATGTGGCCTACAACATCATATGGAGGCTGTGGAAAACCGGAATCAAAAAAAGGATTCTCTTTTTGGCCGACCGCAATGCGTTGCTTTCTCAAACCAAAAATGGCGACTTCGCCTCCTTTGGTAATGACATCATGCATATCATCAAGCACCGCAAAATTGATAAATCCTATCAAATATACTTTGCCTTGTATCAGGGTTTGACCGGAGATGAGGACTGGAAAGACGTGTATAAAGAGTTTTCTCCGGAGTTCTTCGATTTAATTGTGATTGATGAGTGCCATCGGGGCAGTGCCAAGGAAGCCTCTGCATGGCGAGAAATACTCACTTATTTTAGCGCGGCCACACAAATTGGGATGACAGCCACTCCCAAAGAAACCAACGATGTTTCCAATATGGCCTATTTTGGCGAACCTGTTTATACCTACTCGCTCAAACAAGGTATTCTGGATGGTTTCTTAGCTCCCTACAAGGTGGTTAGAATAACAACCAGCGTAGATGAGGGATGGCGACCTACCTCCGGGTTAAGGGATAAATACGGGTATGAAATCGAAGATAGAATATTTAACCTGAAGGATTATGACCGCAACCTGGTCATTGATGACCGTACCCGGATTGTGGCCGAAAAAATTACCCAGTACCTCAAAGCCACCGGCCGCATGTCTAAAACCATTGTGTTTTGCGTGGATATTGAACATGCCAACCGTATGCGCATGGCGTTGATCAATGAAAATGCCGATCTGGTTGCCAAACATCCTACTTACGTAGTAAAAATCACCGGTGATGATGAAGTGGGCAAAATGGAACTGGATAATTTCATCGATGTGGCTGAACCTTTTCCTGTGATTGCCACAACGTCAAAAATGCTCACCACTGGTATTGACACCAAAATGGTGAAGTTAATTGTAATTGAGGCAAATATTGGCTCAATGACAGAGTTTAAACAGATCATTGGACGTGGGACACGAATCCGTGAAGAAGAAGGCAAGGTGTATTTTACCATCATGGATTTCCGTAAGGCAACCAACCTTTTTGCCAACCCGGACTTTGATGGTGATCCGGTGCAAATTTATGAGCCTGGTGAAGATGAAGACCCGGTTCCTCCTGAGGTTCCCATTGATGAAGAGGGCGAAGAGGGTACTGGTATTCTTACTGACCCTCCTGAATATCCTGATCCTCCCGGAGGCAGAGGTGGTGAACCTGAACCGGAGCCTGAACCTGAACCGCGAAAATACTATGTTAATCATGTTCAGGTAACCATCATTAACGAACGTGTGCAGTATTATGGTGCAGATGGCAAACTGATTACCGAATCGTTAAAGGACTACACCCGTAAAAATGTAAAGCAGGAGTTTTCTTCGCTGGATGCCTTTATCCGAAAATGGCGGCAATCTTCCAACAAGGATGAACTTGTTAAAGAATTGGCCGAACAGGGTATCTTACTCCAGGCTTTGAGGGAAGAAATAGGACAAGATCTGGACGATTTTGACCTGATATGCCACATTGCTTTCGATCAACCGGCACTTACCAAAAAAGAACGTGCCAACGAGGTACGCAAGCGCAATTACTTTACCAAATACAGTGCAGTGGCCCAAAAGGTATTGAACAGCTTGCTGGATAAATACGAAAATGAAGGCATTTCTTCCATCGAAAAAGGTTCCATCCTCACCGTGCAACCATTAAACGAATTGGGCTCTCCTGTTGAATTGGTAAGGGCTTTTGGCAAAAAAGCCGACTTCGACAAGGCCATAAAAGAATTAGAAAACGAGATATATAAAATTGCCTAAAAAATGAAGAATGAAAGTGGGTGGAGCGAAGAGGAATTGAAAAGTAGTTATAATAGACTTTTAAAGGATATTGATTTTGATAAGTTAGAACTAGGGTTGAAAAAGCCTAATATTTTTGAAATTCTAAATATTTCAAATGCTGAAATAAGACATTCAAACTTTCTGGCATGGCTTCTTAATGCAGATGGAAGTCATGGCCTTGGGGACATCTTTATTAAAAGGTTTTTAAGGGAGATTTTTTATGACGATAAGGTGTTGGGAGTAAGTCAATATGAGATTGAGCAACTTGATTTATCTCATGCTGAAATAAGAAGAGAATGGAGAAACATTGATTTACTGATAATCGTGAATGATATAGTCATTTGTATCGAAAACAAATTCTTGTCTAAGGAACATTCCAATCAGCTAACTCGATATAAAGAAATCATTGAATCAGAATTTAATGGAAGCCGAAAGGTTTTTGCCTATCTAACACCATTCGGAGAATCATCGTTTTCGGAAATAGATACCTATTCTTTTATTTCCTATGAAATGATTGTGGATATACTTTCCAGAATAATTTCTGTTTATAACGATACGATTAATGATTCAGTTCATAATTATATAAGCGATTACATTACAATTTTAAAAAGGAATATTATGGGTTCGGATAAGCTAACTGAATTAGCTAAACAGATTTATAAAAATCATTCAGAGTTATTACAGTTTATTTTTGACAATAAACCTGACATTGCTGATGATTTTAAAAAGTATTTTGTCGATAAAATTAAAGACAGTGGTTGGGTAACAGGTTCAGAAAACAAAGGCTTTGTTAGGTTTTTAACTCCAAAAATAAAGGATTTAGTGCCGATTTACAACAAACCAAACGGATGGCCAAGAAAGGAAGGGTTTTTGTTCGAGATTGATTATTTATGGTCAAATAAATCATTAATATTTAAGACTGTAATATCCCCTGGAAATGAAGATTATGCTTCGTTACTTGACAAAATATTCATGAATATTGATGGACATATCAAGCCAAAGGGTAAGCAGTGGCTAGTACATTTTATACACAAAGAATCATTTAAACTTGAAGAACTCCATCAAAAAACTGACGAAGAAATCATGAAGGTACTAGACGATATTTGGCCTAAGATAGAGGCCATTGTTACCAAGGTGGAAAAAGCTATGTGTGATAATAAAGAAGAATTAATAAAAGCAAAGGAGAATTGTGAGTAACGTAACAACCAACATAAAAGCCATCCGCGACATCATGCGCAAAGATACCGGTGTGGATGGTGATGCACAGCGCATTTCACAACTGGTGTGGATGCTGTTTATGAAAATATTTGCCGACAAGGAAGAAGAATGGGCCATTACCATCGAAGATTATCAGAGTCCCATCCCTGAAAACCTGAAATGGCAACACTGGGCTTCGGATGAAGAGGGGTTAACGGGTGATGCCCTGATGGACTTCGTGAACAATGAACTGTTTCCGGCTTTAAAGGAAATTGACATCACCATCGGACCGCAAGCCCGCATTATCCGCTCGGTGTTCGAAGACACCTACAACTACATGAAAAACGGAACCTTGTTCCGCCAGGTGATCAACAACATCAACAAAATTGATTTCAATATCTCCACCGAGCGTCACCTGTTCAACGACCTGTACGAAACCATCCTGAAAGAGCTGCAAAGCGCCGGGTCTTCCGGTGAATACTACACTCCCAGGGCTGTTACTCAGTTTATGGTGGACATTACCAATCCGCAATTGGGTGAAACCATCCTCGATCCGGCTTGTGGTACCGGGGGCTTTTTAACCTGTAGCATCGAACATGTGCGCAGCCAGGTAAACAATCCCGCTGATGCAGAAATACTTCAAAAATCCATTAAGGGAATCGAAAAGAAACCACTGCCCCACTTGTTGTGCACCACAAACCTCATGTTGCATGGGTTTAACCTGCCTACGGTAAAGCGCGATAACTACCTCAACAAGCCTTACAGCGACTGGAGTGGCAAAGACAAAGTAGATGTCATCCTCACCAACCCTCCCTTTGGTGGCGTGGAAGAAGATGGCACCGAAACCAATTTTCCTCAAAAGTTTCGCACCAAGGAAACCGCAGACCTGTTTTTGGTATTGATACTAAAACTATTGAAAGTAGGAGGACGAGCCGCCGTGGTTCTGCCTGATGGCACCTTGTTTGGTGAAGGCGTAAAAACACGTATCAAAGCCGATTTGTTGGAAAAATGTAACCTCCATACCATTGTACGCCTGCCCAATGGAGTTTTTAATCCCTATACCGGTATTAAAACCAATTTGTTGTTCTTCGAGAAAGGCACGCCCACCAAAGATATTTGGTATTTTGAGCATCCTTACCCCGAAGGCGTAAAAAGCTACAACAAGGGCAAACCCATTCACATCAAAGAGTTTGACCTGGAAAAAGCCTGGTGGAACAACCGCGAAGAAAGCCCCAATGCATGGAAGGTGAGTGTGGAAGACATTAAAGCCCGTAACTTTAACCTCGACATCAAAAACCCACACCAGGAAGCCGATGATTTGGCCAGTCCGGAAGTGCTATTAAAAAACTACCGTGCTACCGAAGCCAAAATCACCACCATACAAGACGAAATAGTGAAAGTACTGACCCAAGCCCTGAAATAACATGCAGCTAATCAAATACTTTCACGAACTGAGTCTGCACCCCAAGAATGCCAAAGAACTCAAAGGGTTGATCCTGCAATTGGCGGTACAAGGTAAACTCACCCGGGATTTCCGTTTATGTCATCCTGAGCTCCGCGAAGGACCTCATTCCGCTTCTGCTTTACTCGATCAAATTAAGGCTGAAAAAAAGCAACTCATCAAGGAAAAGAAAATAAAAAAGGAAAAGCCTTTGCCTGCCATTTCACCGGAGGAAATCCCTTTTGATTTGCCGGAGGGATGGGTTTGGTGTAGGTTGAATGACATTGGAATTATAGGATCGAGCATGCGTGTGCATCAAAGTGATTGGAGGGAAGACGGGGTCCCTTTCTACAGAGCAAGAGAGATAGTAAAACTTTCAAAGTATGGGAAAGTAGATAATGAACTTTTTATTTCCAATGATCATTTTGAGAAAGTTCGCCATAATAGTTTGGTCCCGGAAGTAAATGATATAATGCTTACTGGGGTTGGTACTATTGGAGTACCCTACGTTGTGCAGTCGGGTGAAAAGTTTTATTACAAAGATGCAAGCGTTCTTATTTTTAAGAATCTATTTTCCTTTTATCCATATTACTTAGAGTTATTTTTTAGATCACTTTATTGGAGTGAGGCGATTCATAAGGAAAGCATGGGAACTACTGTGCACACTTTAACGATATCAAGGGCGAAATTTATTCCCTTTATCTTACCATCAATTTTAGAACAAGAAGCCATTGTCGAAACCGTCAACCAGTTATTTAAAGAAGTTGAGCAATTGGAGCAATTGACCGTGGAGCGCATCCAACTGAAAGAGCAATTTGCCACCTCTGCCCTAAACCAACTGGCCTCCAACAACACAGCCAGGGAATGGGCTTTTGTACAAGAGCATTTCCATCCCTTCTTTAATCACCAACCCAACATCAAAAAACTGCGGGAAACCATTTTACAGTTGGCGGTACAAGGGAAACTAACCAGTGATTTCCGTGCCTCGCATCCCGGGCTTTGCACAGGATCAAATTCCGCTTCTGCCCTGCTCGATCAAATCAAAGCCGAAAAAGTACGTCTTGTTAAAGAGAAGAAAATTAAGAAGGAGAACCCTTTGCCAGCCATTACACCTGAGGAAATTCCATATGAATTGCCGGAAGGATGGGTATGGTGTAGGTTTCATAATGTTTTTGATATTCGAGACGGTACTCATGATTCGCCAAAAAATATTGACGGAGACGGTTCTTTTCCATTAGTAACAAGTAAAGATTTTAAAAATGGTAAAATCGACTTTTCAAACGCAAAAAGAATTTCTAAACACGACTACATAAAAATAATTCAGCGATCTTTTGTTGAAAAGGATGATATCCTCTTTTCTATGATTGGTGGTAACATTGGAAATCAAGTAGTTGTAGAAAGTTTTACTGATTTCGCTATTAAGAACGTAGCCTTGTTTAAGTATATCAACAAAGAAGTAAGCCTGCCAGATTTTTTAAAAATATATAGCAGACATATAGCATACACTTTGCAATATCAAGCTGTTGGTGGTGCTCAACCATTTGTTTCTCTCACTAATTTAAGGAACCTACTATTTCCTTTTCCTCCTATTGCAGAACAAAAAGCCATAGTCGAAACCGTCAACCGCCTGATGACCTTGTGCGATCAACTGGAGCAGGAAGTACAACTGGGTGAGGTGCTAATGGAGCAGTGGATGAAAGGGGTGTTGAGGGAGGTGTTGGGAGTGTAGAAAGAAGTAGAAGATCAATATTTGTTAAAAATAAACCTATAAGTTGATTTTATGGAAATAGTACCTATATTTGCAAAACATTTATACGCGGTCAGGTACAGTGAGGGAGACCCGGATGAGTTTGAAAAAAAGTTTATGCAATGGTCAGACATCGAATATTTTGAAGATGTATTTTCATGAGTGCACTACAAGAAAAATTAAATAGCATCACAGCCAAAGAACCATCCAAATGGCTGGAAAATGCGCAATGGAGAGCGGATAACGCAGGTTGGCTTGATAAATCTGCCAAAATTGCTTTTAAAATCCTACATGAATTAAGAGCAAAAAAGATTTCTCAGAAAGACTTTGCAATGCAATTGGGCTTGTCGCCTCAGTATATAAGCAAAGTAGTAAAAGGTCAGGAAAACCTTACTTTGGAAACGATTTCTAAAATGGAAGAGGTATTGGGCATTTGTTTGGTTCATATACCGGGTTTTTCACCATTAAGCTCGATATAAAGATTCAGCCTTTTTTTCTTTTGGAAGCCGGCTGCATTAATGGCAACTCACCCAATCCCTTGCCCCCAACTCTTAAGTCCAACCGCTGAGCACTACCCACAGCCTCTAATTAAGCTTCGGGATATCGAATTTAGGCGTTTCCTTGCCTCCTTTTTCGTAAAGACCCCAATAAGGTCCAACACCATTTTCTTTGTATTTAAAGGGTTCATCAAACATTTCAAACCAAAACGAGTTATAGGCTTTGTTTAAAAAGTTGTTGCCATTCACCCATTTTAACGACACCCCAAAGTTTGTTTTCATATTGGCTACCGTTTCACGTGTGCTATTTGGTGTTCCATTGTTTTTGGATGGCCAGCCAATTTCACCGATAATCACTGTTAAGCCAAAATTATCTTCGCAATTGCTTATGCCATTATGATACGACCAATTCATGGCGGCATCGATATTGTCGGGTTGAGAATTTCCCCAATAAGGATAAATGGTGAGCAGAACCACTTGATGCTCCGGCTTATTTAAATCTTTGCATTTCTGCAGGATCTCACCGGCATACACTTCAACCGAAGTGTCAATGGTGTGTGGATTCTGTGCTCCGGTTCCTGTAATGCAGGCCGTAAGCGGCAAACTAAGTCCGGCGGCCAACATCCTGGTGTGGGCATAATCCATGTAACCTGCCACAACAGAGGGCTCAACATAGGTTGATCCTTTCTTATTGGTTTCGTTACCAATGGCAATGCACATAACCACCGACGGGTGTGCTTTGGCTACTTCAATGGCTTTGTCGATGTCACTTTTTGTTGTGGTGGCATCTCCGGGATAGCAATTTACACCCAAAGCTACTTCTAACCCTTTGGCGCTGGCAATTTCAACCACCTGATCCATGCCATCGGCCACAGTATAGGTTCTTAAAAATCCAAAATGCTTTGATATAAGGTTTAAGTCGCTTTCTATTTGGGATTTGGAGATGGTTTGTTTTAGAGGCTCCAGGCTATCGTAATGATACGGGCCATAACAGACTCCCAAATACTCCACTGAGCTAAATAAATCCTTTTCGGGTTCTTGAATTTTGGGATTGTTGTCACTTTTTTGGCAAGCAGCCACCACCATAATCAAAATGATGATTGAAGTCAGCCATTTAATTTTGTTGAATTGGTTCATTGTAGTTTAATTTATTATATATTAGTTAGTTACTCCAGTATACCACGGTAGGTACATACTGAAATGCAGTAAAAGATTTGAGGTAAGAAAACTGTTGGGCTACTTCAAATAAGGAGCATTGATAACAAACAGCCTTCGCCAAAAGTAATGGAAAGATGAGATGAAAATCCACCATTGCTGCGGAATATGATTTATATTTTAATAATCGGGTAGTTCGTTCCCGCTTTTTGAACCTTAGTCAAAGATTTATAAGCCGATTCTTTTGTAAGCCATCTATTAAATCCAAAAAGAGATTGCCGGCATGCACATGGGAACTTCAGTTTAGGGACTTTTAAAAACAAAAAAAAGCCGGCAAATTTGCCGGCTTTTTTGTTTAAAAGTTTTTTAATCCTATTGCAGGGTCATGGTAATGGTGGCGGTATAACCAGATTTTTCGATTCCAAAATCCAGGCTTAATGGAGCGGTCACTACCAGCGTTGTTCCGTTTATTGAAACAATGGTAGCGGGTGCAGGATCTTCATCGGGATACATAACCGTTAATGTCTTGTCATTGTCAGTCAATGTCCAGGTTCCGTCATTTGTTGTTTGAGGATCGTCAGGATCACATTTTGTGGCTCCTTCGTCTTCGGTAACCGTACCGTCGGTATTAAATCTAATCAGGTCGTCCTTAGTGCAATCTTCTAACATATACTGATAAAGATCGGTAATAACAACACCCATTACGTCGATTCCGGGACTAACTGTCATGCCAGTAACTTTCCAATTGCCGGCTGTTAAATAATCAGTTGTTGATTTTATCGGGTCACTTTTCTTTTCGCAAGACGATAACACAAACAGAGATGCCAGAATAAGCATCGAAAACATTTTAAAATAATTTTTCATATGATTTTTTTTAATGGGGTGCGAAGATACAGAATTATCCGTTTAAAATGGTTGAATCAAAGAAATAATAAGGGTTGGAAGCCAATTTTTTTTTTGAAACAAAACCTATTGGTTAAGAATAAATCATTTTAAACCTACGATGACTTAATCAGGTAAATATTAAAATTTGGATGAGGTTTTTTCGTGATATTGTATATCCCACACCATATGAAAGAAAAGCCACAAACCCAAATACTTCAGCACAAAGCACCGCTACTCAATCATCGCCTCTTCCAGCTTATTGTTTATCAGCCTTTTGGTGTACTGCTGATACAGGGCTTTAAGTTGCTGCCCGAGGCTATCTGCCAAGGCGGGCTGTTGCATGAGCAAATTGTGTTTATGCTCAGGGTCAGCCATGTTGTCGAACAAAGCGGTGGCGTTTTCTTTGTCGAAGAGCAAACTGTATTTACCGGAGGTGATTTGCATCAGTCCGCTAACACTTTGAACAGCAAGCCGTGGAGCTTCAGGGTTTAAAAGGCTATGCCCGAAGGCTACAACAGTATCTTTCAGGTTGAGGTAATCAAGGATAGTTGGGAGGAGGTCGGTTTGCTGTGCGGTACGGCTGTCGACAGCTACCATTGCAGAGTCTCCGGGGGCAAAAAGCATCATCGGAATGGCATACCTGCCGGAGGTATTTTTGTAAAAATCAGAATGGCGTTTTGAGAGGGCTTCGCCCCTGGCTTCCACCTTTTCCTTTTCAGATACCATGACCGACTGGGCTGGATGATCAGCCACAATGACGAAAAGTGTGTTTTTATACCAGGGCATTTGGGCGGCTGTTTTAAAAAACTCCGCAAGAGCATAGTCGGTATACCTTACCACGCGGTGGATGCGCAGATCGCCTTCGGGGAACCGCGATTTGTGTTCTTCGGGCAAATGATAGGGGTAATGCGAACTCAGGGTGAACTCAAAAGCAAAGAATGGCTCAGGAAAAGCATTCAGTTTTTGTGCCACAAACTGCAGAAAAGGTTCGTCATGAATTCCCCAAAACCCGTCATAATCCTTGTCGTTGTTGTACTCATTGCGACCATAATAATGATCAAACCCGGCATAACCGGCAAACCCGTCAAAATCCATTGTCCCGTTTGTCCCTCCATGAAAAAAGGCAGAGGTATACCCATGGTCGTTCAATATTTGAGCCAATCCACGGGTTTTGTTGGTGCTGTAAACAGAGGTAATGAAGGGATCGTCCATCAAAGCAGGCAAGCCGATAACGATGGCCGGAATGGCATCTATCGATCTTAATCCGTTTGAAAAGGCGCTATCGTAAACCAAGGCATGTTGCGCCAACGAATCCAGAAACGGAGTAAACCCGCGATATCCATTTAAAAACCCAACATATTCACGCGAAAAACTTTCCAATAAAAGCACGACGATATTACGCGGATTTGGCTCGCCTTGTTGTCCGAAGGAGTGTACAACCGAATAAATCTTGTCAGCATCAACTGTCGGCATGTAATCAACGGGCACAACCTCATCGTGTCCGTAGGTGGTCATGGCTGTAAAAACAGAATTCAGCACCAGAGGCATGTGCGCTGCCGGTACGGCCTTGGAAGCATGCATTATGGCCAGTGGCCGAAGTTGTAATCCGCCACGGGCGGCTATTAGAGCCAATCCGAGGAGAAGAAAAGGGGTTAGTATTTTTAAGGAAATATTCAACCATCGTGGGCGCATAGTATCTTTCCGCGTACATCTGGCAACTGTGGATTTATGACCATCGGGATAAAGCCACCAAACCACAAAAACAAAAACAATAGCCAGAACTGTTACATACCAGTAATCGATAATAAATCCGGGCAGGAGAACTTTTACATCATCGCTCATGATGATAAATTTCCAGACATCGGCAGTGGAGCGTTTTTGCACGAAATGAAAATAAACCGAATCGGCCATATTGGCTACCATCAAGAACACGTTCATGGCCACAAAATATATTTTTAAGGTGCGCTGCAGGGGCAAGGTCAACCATTTTTCACCCAGAGGCATCAAATGCGGCAATATAAACAGAAGATTGAAATAGATGATGGTCGACAAGTCGAAGCGCACGCCAATGATGAAAATGCGCACGAGCTCAGCCATAGGAATCTGACTGTACAGACCGAAATTAAACAGGTAAAAAAACAATCGCGCCACAAAAAACAAGAGCAGGGCCAACAGCAGCCGCTTAATCAGAAGAACGATCTGGTAAAAATAAGCACCCATGGCTATTTCCAGGCTTTGGCCACCAATCCTGTACCTGTTTTATGCTTACCACGGGAATCCATGGTGTTAAGCAACAGTACGAATGGAAAAGTAATCAGGTAATAAAAAGGCAACACGATGTAAAAAACAGCGGAGGTGTTAAGCATAACGATGGGATACTTCATGCTCAGTTTCCAGCCCAGCTTACCGGGAGGGCCATATTGGTAATATACTTCCGACCGTGAGAAACCGGCACGCTTCAGCTTGTCGGTAATATCCTGAATTCCATAGCCATCGCGCACATGTTCATCGATAAACCCATGTGCTCCTTCTTCGTGGTCGTGATCGTGATCGTGATGCACATCAGAACCCCCCTGATCAGATGGTGTAGACACCAACAACTGGCCACCGGGTTTTAAGGCGCGGTAAAAATTTTTAAAAACCAGCTCGTCCTCTTCGATATGTTCCATCACATCCACACAGAGCACAAGATCGTATTGGTCTTTTTCATTGATTTTGGTGAGATCGGCTTCAGAAAAGCTGGCATTTGTTAAACCCACCCGACTAAAAAATGAATTGCAGTCGGCAATTTGTTCGGTTTTAACATCAACCCCTTTAATAATCCAGTTTTTATTCTTTGAAGCCAGGTAATAATCGTACTGTCCGAAACCCGAACCGGCATCCAGAATATGTTGTGTGCCGTGCGTTGTCTTCGCCCACAGCCTGATCTCTTTGCGGATATGCCACGAGCGCAGCAGCAATAAATCGAGCAGATGATAAAAAAGTTTACGCAAAAAAGGTGTGCTGTTAAAAACCACACCCAGTTTTCGCTTTATAGGATCATACTTCATTGATAATTAGCTTTATGGTCGAATAAAAACAGAAAATCCACTATGTTTCCTTAAGCAGATTTTCGATATTTTCGATATAGTCGAGTGAATCGTCTATATAGAAATACAATTCAGGAACCAGGCGCAACTGATGGCGAATACGTTGGCCCAGTTTTCCCCTTACCTCACTGGTATGTTTTTTGATATGCTCGAGCACTGTGGCCTTGTTTTTTACCGGAAACAGACTCAGGTACACTTTGGCTATCGACAAATCGGGGGTCACCACAACCTTGGTAACGCTGATCATCGACCCCAGACCAAGATGCGGGAAGTCGCGCTGAAACAGGATACTCAGGTCTTCGTAGAGGAGTTTGTTAATTCGTTGTTGACGTTTCGATTCCATAGGACAAAATTAAAAAAAAATAATCGACTGCTGCCTAAATGACGCGCCATGACTTGAAGGCCGGGCGGTTTAGCATTTCAATAGGTCGAAATTAAAACATTTTTAGCATATTCACCTCCTTTTCAGTAAGCAACCGCCATTTTCCTCTGGGCAAATCTTTTTTGGTAAGCCCTGCAAAAACCACGCGATCGAGCTTAACAACCTGATAACCCAAATGCTCAAAAATACGCCGCACGATACGGTTTTTACCTGAATGCAGTTCTATGCCCACTTCATTTTTCGCGGAAACACTTTCCACCCATTCGAGTTTATCGGGTTTAACCACGCCATCTTCAAGTTCTACACCTTGTAAAATCTGTATCAGATCGTTTTTGGAGATAGGTTTGTCAAGTGTTACATGATACAGTTTTCGTACGCCATGCTTGGGATGGGTGAGCTTTTTGGCCAAATCTCCATCGTTGGTAAACAAAAGGAGTCCGGTGGTATTGCGGTCGAGACGGCCTACGGAGTAAATCCTTTCTTTACAGGCATTTTCAACCAGATGCATCACTGTTTTTCTCTCCTGAGGATCATCAGAAGTTGAAATAAACCCCTTGGGCTTATTCAGCAGCACGTATTGCAGTTTTTCGCGTTTAAGCGACTCACCACCATAACGCACCTGATCACCAGGGCCTACTTTTGTCCCCAGCTCGGTAATCACTTTGCCATTTATTTCCACCACCCCGCTGGCAATAAGGCGGTCGGCCTCGCGGCGACTACAAATGCCGGCATCAGCCAGGTATTTGTTGAGACGGATAGTGGATTTCTGCCCCTGAAAAACATCTGCATTTTCGTCAGATCCTTTTTTAGTAGCCGGTTTACGCTTGCCAAACTGACTATTACCCGGCTTTTTCTTCCAGGTTTCTCCAGCATTGGATTCTGCTTTTCGATAGCTTTTTCTTTTTTCGGTGTGGTCATCCGGTTTGGCACTACCTGCTCCGGCTTTTGCCGAAAATTTCTTTTTACTGTTTTCAGGTACAGGCTTTTCCGATGCCGGCTTTGATCTTTTATAGCCCCCTTTTTTATCTGCCCCTTCCGATGATCGGCCTGTATTTCTTTTTTGATTCATGTTGAACGCTTTAGCGGCTGCAAAAGTACGACAAATGACGATGCAAAATCAGGTGTCGGATTGGGTAGTTAAAATGGTGAATGAAACCACCACCGCGACAAACAATCCGCATAACCAGAGTGAGCAATACCCGACCAATAACCTGACGATAAATAACAAAAAAAGAGCACCCAGCCAAACCCATTGACCTGATCGGGATTTTAAAAATTTAATCAAAGCAGCCTGATTTCTGTTCATTCGGGATAAAACGCCTCTTCTATATGGTTGATAACCTGTTTTCTGTCGTTTAAAACGATGGCCACAATATCAAACCTCGACTCACAATCCAAATCATGCTCTTCCAGATAAGCTTCGGTAGCACGGATAAGAAAGGCTTCTTTTTTTGCATCCACTGCTTCTTCAGGAGCACCAAAATAATCTGTACTTGCCGTTTTAACCTCAACTATCACGAGCACTGAACCCTGCCAGGCTACAATATCAATTTCATCTTTATCAAAACGCCAGTTCATTGCAGCAATAACATAGCCTTTCTGCTCCAGATATCTTCGGGCAATTTCTTCACCTTTTTTCCCCAATTCATTGTGTTTAGCCATGAATCAGGGTTTTTCAAGGTTGTTAATAATGGCCATCATATTGCCGATAGTCTCTGGGTCAATTTCGTAGTGCTCATAATTTGAACCCAGTTTGCTCATGGCTACCCCTACCGGTTGGTATTCCATGCCCCCCTGAACCAACTTTCGGGCACTTACGTGAAACGCTTTTGCTCCGGTAGCGGAAATAATTTCGGCGAGATTATGCTCCCTGATACCGGAACCCGGCATTACGGCAATCAAATCACCGGCCTGAATCACTAGCTGTCTGATAAGTTGAGCGCCCTCAGCAGCTGTCGGCTGTTGGCCTGACGTGAGTAGATTGTCAACACCTATGTCGATTAGTTGTTCGAGGGCTGTAAGCGGGTTTCGACATAAATCAAAAGCCCTGTGAAACGTCACTTTCATCGGACGAGCAAGGACAATCATCTCCGCGGTAAGGCTCTGATCAATGGTTCCATCTTTTTGTAAAAAACCAAATACAACGCCATTTACGCCGGCTTGTTTACAAAACAGGATATCACGTTTAATGATTTCGCGCTCGTAGCTGTTGTATAAAAAATCACCTTCTCTTGGACGAATAAGCACGTTAAGGTCGATTGAAAGATACTCACGTGCAACGAGAATATCGCCCGAAGAAGGGGTTACTCCTCCGGCAGCCAGATTTTGGCACAACTCAACGCGGTGAGCACCTCCCTGCTGCGCATTGAGCGCACTTTGTGAAGAACCACAACAGACCTCGAGGCAAACGGAGCTTTTCATCTTTGTCTGGCTTATAAAAAGTCGGCTAAACGGCCTGATTTATCAACCCTGACCCCTTTTGGGGTATCAACCAAAGTGCAGGCTTCGTTGTACAGGTCGTGTTCGAAGAACAGGATATAATTGTTTTTTAGGGCTTCGTTATAAAACCGTTCCTTGTCTTTAAGGGTCTCCAAAGGACGTGTGTCGTAAGCCATGATCCAGGGCATCGGAATGTGTGCTGCGGCCGGCATTAAATCCGCCATAAATACCACCGTTTTTCCATCGACGTCGATATGTGGAATTACCTGTCCTTCGGTATGTCCATTATACAATTTAAAGGTAATGCCAGGGATATATTCTCCTTCTTCGTCAATCAAATGCAGATGACCGCTTTCGTTTATTGGCTGAATATTTTCTTTCAGATAAGAGGCTTTCTCGCGGCGGTTAGGATTGGTAGCCCATTCAAACTGCTGCTTACTTGTCCAGTAGGTAGCCTTTGGAAACGCCAGCTCATACCCGGTTTTGTCGGCATTCCACTTCACGCTACCTCCGCAATGGTCGAAATGCATGTGGGTGATGATTACATCCGTGATATCATCGGCTGAGAACCCTACTTTGGCCATAGAATCTTCGAGAGTGGCTTCACCATTCAGGTAATAATGGCTCAACCATTTTTCATCTTGTTTGCTGCCAATGCCATTATCGATAAGTATCTTTCGGTCACCGTTATCAACCAGCAAACAACGCATGGCCCAGTTACACAAATTGTTTTCATCGCAGGGATACACTTTTTGCCACAGTACTTTGGGCACAACGCCAAACATGGCGCCACCATCAAGTTTTAAGTTCCCGGTTTCGATTGGATATAGTTTCATAGGATTACAACTTATTTAATTTAGAAATGACGACAAAAATACGCAAAAACAACAAAGGGTAAACTGACCATCCGGGGTAAGTTGCCAGGTGAAAAGTATATCCTGCCAAATTCTTACTGCTGATTATACAGGCTTTAGCTGCGGCGTAATGAACATTTTATGTGACAAATAAAAAAAGTTCTTCAGGCTAATTGCTTTGTCGGGGGTTATATGTATATTTCTATATGGTTTATTTTTTCTACCTTTGAAAGCTCAAAAGTAAATTCATGAAATACGAAATTCTTAAAACAGAAATTATTGATGGCATAGCCATTGTTACCATCAGTCGTCCACAGGCGCTAAACGCTTTAAACACGCGATTTTTTGAAGAAATGGACATGATGGTTCAGGAAATCGGATTGAACCCTTCGGTGAAAGTTTTAATAATTACCGGAGAGGGAAAAGCCTTTGTAGCCGGGGCTGATATTGCTGAAATGGTGAACAAGAACCAGGATGAGGGGGAAGCTTTTTCACGTCTGGGGCAACACACGTTCAGTAGTTTTGGCAAGCTCGAAATTCCTGTAATTGCCGCCATCAATGGGTTTGCTCTTGGTGGAGGACTCGAGTTGGCTATGGGCTGCGATTTCAGAATTGCCAGCAATAAAGCGAAGTTCGGACAGCCGGAGGTTAATCTCGGATTAATTCCGGGTTACGCCGGAACGCAACGCCTGTCGCGGTTAACCAACATGGGCAACGCCTTGTACATGCTAATGACTGCTGATATGTTCACCGCCGAGGAAGCCCTCCGCATGGGGCTTGTTCAAAAAGTAACTGAGCCAGAAATGCTCATGGATGAAGTACTTAAAATAGCCCGAAATATTGCATCCAAAGGTCCTGAGGCCATAAAAAAGGTGAAAAAAGTAGTGCGTCATGGTTGTGATTTGCCTTTTGTTGAAGGTGAAAATCTTGAAGCCATTGAATTTGGCACACTTTTCGGTGACGGCCGGGAAGGAAAGGAAGGGATGACGGCCTTTTTAGAAAAAAGAAAACCAAATTGGTAATAGTCACAAAAAAATGAACATAAAATAACGATTTAAATACCTGAATAACATGACTTACGACGAAAGATTACAGAACGTTTCTGTGTTGGGCGCCGCCGGCAAAATGGGTAGTGGTATCCTTTTGCTTACAGCCATCGAAATGGCCGATCTCAGCCTGAAACCTGAAAACAAGGGAAAAACCTTTGTACTAAATGCCATCGATGTATCTCCTGCGGGCTTATCAGGCCTGATGAATTACTTACGCGATCAGGTTCGGAAAGCAGCTGAGAAAAAAACTGTTTTGTTGCGACAGTTGTATGCCGACCGGGATGACCTGGTTGAAAACTATGAAATAATTGATGAGTACATTTTCGATGTGCTGAATATTGTACGTCCGGTTACTCACCTCGAAGCGGCCTACCACTCGACTCTGATTTTTGAGGCGGTAAGCGAAAACAGAGATCTCAAGGTAAAATTGCTCTCTGCTATCGACAAAAACAACGCCAACCAGCCCTGGTATTTCACCAATACGTCTTCCGTTCCAATCAATTTAATCGAAGCCGAAGCCGGATTAAAAGGCCGGGTTCTGGGCTTCCATTTTTACAATCCCCCTGCTATTCAACGTCTTGTTGAGGTTATTGTAACACCCGATACCACAGAAAAAGTGATAGCGTTTGCTCATCAGTATGCGAAAAACCTGAGGAAAATCGTGGTTCCCTCAAACGACTTTGCCGGATTTATAGGTAACGGACATTTTATGCGCGATGCGCTGCACGGCATCAAAGAAGCTGAAGAGCTTACTGCCGAAAATGATTTCCCGCTCTACAAAGCCATTTATATGGTTAACAAAGTAACGCAGGATTACCTGGTACGTCCTATGGGAATCTTTCAATTGATTGATTATGTGGGTATTGATGTTGTTCAATTTATTCTGAACGTGATGAACCCATTTGTAACCGATGAAAACCTGCACAGCGAGCTCCTCGACAAAATGATGCTCCAGGGAGTAAAAGGCGGACAGCATTCAAGTGGTGCCCAAAAGGATGGATTTTTAAAATACAAGGGAGGCCGAATGGTTGCCGTTTGGGATATCCATAAACAAGAATATGTTGATTTGGAAAAGTTTCAGGAAGAATGTGATGAAATGCTCGGCGACTTGCCCGACAGTCAGGTAAACTGGAAAAACATCATGCGCGATCGCGATAAGGAAACCAAACTTATTAATTTCTTCAACGACCTTAAAACGCTGGATGCCTTGGGCGCAGCTATCGCCATTGATTACGGTAAACGATCAAAGGAAATTGGTTTAAAGCTGGTTAGCGATAATGTAGCTGACCAGATAGACCATGTGAACACCGTTATGCTGACCGGCTTTTATCATGCCTATGGTCCGATAAATGAATATTTCGACTAGTTTTAAAGGTATCATTCTGGCATTTTTCACCCTAAAATTGAAGCAAAAATGAAAAAATTGAGAAAAAAAATATACATGACCGCCGGTTATAATACCATTTCGCTTGGAACCGGAAGAAGAGAATTTAACCCTAAAAAACCCCGCCCGGGTTTAGAACATTATATCAAAGAAGCTGGTAAAGGCGTGTTAGATCAAATTGGTGGAGCTGAAAACGTGGATGAGGCCGTAATTGGTAATTTTATGGCAGCACGATTCAACAAACAGGCTAATTTACCCGGATTCATTCCCTATATCGATGAGGGGTTGCAATGGAAACCGGCCACCTCCGTCGAAGGAGCTTGTGGTTCAGGTGGATTGGCTCTGATGAATGGAATAAAAACCGTTTTATCGGAAACGGCTGATGTAGTGTTGACTATGGGTGTTGAGGTGCAAAACACGGTGAAAGCCATTTATGGGGCTGATATTCTTGCCGGTGCAGGATGGTATCAGAAAAGAAAACAAGGACATGCCTATTTTTTCCCCGGACAATTTAGTGACCGTGCCGGCGCGTACTATCAAAAATATGATTACGACCGCGCACGCAAAGGGATGGCCCGGTGGTATGCCAATGCCATCGAAAATGCACGCCTTGACCCTACAGCCCAGGAGCACCAAAATACTGAAAAAGACCCCTTTGCTTTAGCCTATGGCATGAAACCCAATGGAAGAAGTTTTGTGGATCATCTCACAGTTCTCGATTGTTCCAAAGTATCCGATGGAGCTTCCGCTATCGCCATCTGCTCAGAGGAAGGTTTGGCTAAGATTGGTGTAGAAAAGAAGGATGCTGTTGAGGTAATGGGATGGGCGCAGGTTATCCGCAATATCACCAACGATCCTTCGGATTTAACCGAACTCGAAACCATAAAAAAGGCAGCACATCAGGCCATGGAAAGTGCAGGTATTTCTGTTGATCAGGTTGGAACGCTGGAGCTCCACGACTGTTTCTCAATAGCAGGAATTCTGGTAATTGAAGCCTTAGGTCTGGCAAAACCCGGCGAAGGTTGTGATTATGTGGCTGAAGGGAAAACCTCCAGAAATGGCGAATTGCCTACCAATACCACCGGCGGACTTATCGGGTGGGGACACCCAACCGGAGCAACGGGTGTGCATCAGGCGGTTACCATCTGGCAACAATTAACCGGAAAAGCAGGACAGGCACAAATTGAAATTAAAGCTGAGAAACCTTATGGAATGACCATCAACATGGGTGGTGATGATGTAACGGTAGTGGCTGTTGTTTATAAAAAAGGTGCTTAACAAAAACAATTATCCCCTGACGGTTTTAGAACTGTCAGGGGATAACTATTTTAGAACCAGCCAAACTTTAACGAAAGTTTTAAATTAAAGCTGTCAAGGGCATCTTTAGCTACGATGGTTTCCTGTTCTACATTAAAATCATCAATGTATTTATAGCGCA
>DJVY01000009.1:0-9310 GCA_002440885.1 Bacteroidales bacterium UBA6244 | reverse complement strand
TTGGGCATGATGATAGGCTCAATAAACAACCCACCATAACCTCCTGCCAGGGAGTAATCGCCCGGATTGTTATAGTCGTAATCTTTATCCAGGTTGTTGAAAAACCCTTGTCCGGCTAACCCCATCGCGAAACGGTGATTTGCCACCCAGGCCAAACGTCCACCAATGAGCACAGCATCCTGGTTATCAATCTTGGTATACCCAAAAGACAGACTACCATAGCCCCCATGACTTACTCTTCCATTTTTATTGGTACGTGGAAAAAGGAGCTTCATCTCTTCCTTTTCCTGTGCTTGTATCATGGAAGCAAAACACAACACCAGCGTAATTAAAACTAATTTTCTCATTTTTATACAGTTTAGTTATTATTTAATTTGAAACGGATTCCAATACCAAAATCCCAAAAATTTACTTTTACTTTCTTGAAGGATTGCAATTCGACAAAGGGTTTAAATTCGGCAAAAATGATAATGGGTGCACGTAAAAAATTGTATTCAGTACCGAAAACTCCGTCAAGACCTATAACAGGTCCGGCAATACGTTGTTCTTCAAAATAATACCCGGTGCTGTTACTCCACCTGCGTACCCGGTTGTATCCATTCACCCAGCCTACATGGCCTCCTCCTCCGAAATAAATTTTCCATTCTTCTGCCCTTGTCGGAATAAGTGGGTGATACGACTCAACCAACAGAACCATCTGCAGGCCTCCCTGCCGAAATCCCAGCAACCCCTCAAGCGCCACTTTGTTGTCTTTTATAACTTTTCCGCTTATGCCCGAAGCATAGCCGGTTCGGAGCCCGATTTCCCTCGAAAACTCTTGTGATACAGCAGAAAAACCAATTAAAAGTCCTGCTATAAGTATGGCTACTTTTTTAATCATAATGCATTGGTTTAGTTTGCAATCACACTTCCCGAACCTGAGATGTGACTGTTTACAATTGGTGATCCATGATAGAAAATAGTACCGCTACCTGTTATGGTTGCATTTAGCTGATCGCTCACTGCAAGATACATGTTACCCGACCCGCTAATTTTCGCATCGCATACAGAGGTTGGCATGGCATAAGCATCTAAATTGCCTGAGCCACTTATCAGGTGGTTTGCATAAGGAGCATCGCCGCTCAAACGAATGTTGCCTGAGCCACTCAGCGTGGTTTCAACACGATCGCTATTTACGTAAAAATCGATGCTTCCGGAGCCACTTAAAATAGCTTTTAGCTGCCCGGCATCAAGATTTCCATGCACAAAACCAGATCCGGACAAGATGATGGTCATTTTTGTGGCACTCATCTCGTTGATGGCAATTTCTCCCGATCCGGCCAGATGAACTGTGTTCACCATCGGAGTTTTAACCCGGATAATGATGGGGTAATTGGGATCGAGGTTTTCGCGGGTGTCAAGGACTAACGTGTTTCCGTGCACGATGGTACGGATATAAGGCAATAGATTTGATTCGGCTTCAACCGTAATCTGATAAGCCGAATCCGGAATAATTTCTACAATAAAATCTCCTTCGTTTATCAGTTCGTTAAACGAAAAAGTTTGTCTGGTCTCTATCTCGAGGTTGTTGTTGCCTTCTATTCTGTCGAATTTGTTGCAAGAAACAAAGGTCAGCATAACAAGGCTAAAGGTGGTGATGATCCATTTCATAACAATAGATTGAATTTTCATTTCATTTTAAAGGACAACATTTATCCCAGGGTGTTGCAATTAGCTTAAAGA
This sequence comes from Bacteroidales bacterium UBA6244, assembly GCA_002440885.1. Taxonomy (GTDB): domain Bacteria; phylum Bacteroidota; class Bacteroidia; order Bacteroidales; family F082; genus UBA6244. The sequence goes on along the minus strand of DJVY01000009.1, from coordinate 7,588 downwards.
TTAATTTATTTTTAGAGAAACCCTACCCGCTTCGCAACTTAAAGTGATTGGCACAGCAGGTTTTGAGTTATCGCCGACCTGACAATCGACATGAATGTTATTGTCGGATGATTGGGGTTCTTCTGTTTTTATTTGCGTTATCAGCGATGAATACATGACTTCCGTTTTTTCGGTAACATCCATTTTAATTTTATAGTGGTTGGCCAAACTCATTGACAACGTCAGATCACTGTTATAGGAACCAATGTTTATGGATTTAGCGTTCTGGTCAATCTTCATGAATTGGATATCGCCATACCGCATGTTGAGGGCGGCCTGATTAGTCAGATGCTCAACCGTGATATTAGAAAAATAAGACTCCCCTGAAATTGATCCGGCCTTATTGAAATTATACTTCGATCTTTTTGCATCCAGGGTTAATTCGCCGATTTGTCCAATGGTAACATTCGAAAGTCTGTTGATCAACGACAGATTTCCTGCACTCCCGATAGTGAGATCGCCGTAGTTGTGCGAAATACTTCCCCGCGAAACGGACGAAATGTCCACATCGCCGAAATTTGCCAACAAGGTGATTTCTCCCATCAAGTCGTGGGCTTTAAAATTCCCATTCGACAGGTCGATGGACAATTTACCAAAAAAGTCAGTCAGGTAAACATTGCCATATTTGTTTTGGATGCTTAAGTGAGCTTTTTGGGGGATATACACCGTGTAATCAATTGATGTAGTGGTACCTGTGGAAAACAAGTTGCTTGTAATATCGTTGACTTCTGCCCAAAACGAGCCACCCTGTTCAAAAACCGTTTGAGCAATCACGTAATAGTTGTTGGCCTTAAAATCGAAATCGATGAAATCAAAGGTTTTATCCACTTTTGATTGCTTGGTAGATCTGACCACCAGACGTATGTCAAACCTTACGGAATCGTTGTCCCACAATTCAACATTAATGTCGCCATACTTACTTACCACTTCGATTTCGGTTTCCGGACTGAGGGCAAATGTCTGGGTAACAAAACGTTCTCTTTCGGCCGTTTGAGCCAGTACATCATGCCCAATAAACAGTAAGGCCAACCAAAACAACTGTTTAAATTGAAATCCTGTTAGTTTCATGATCTTGATTTTTTTCTTTAGATTGTGCTTTTAACTGCAACATGGTTTCTTCGAGTATTTGTAGTTTCAGACGGTAGTTTTGTATCATGGCAGCTAATACTTCTTCGCTATCGGTGAGGTCGTAGAGGTCATTCTGAAGTTCAAGAAATTCCTGATCGAGCTGTTTCATTTCTTCCTGAATTTCGGTGCGTAACGAGGGCTGGTTTGCAGTGAGCAAAAACACCTGCTCAGTTTTACTGTCGATAAGTCGGGTATAGTAGGCTTTCGACTCTAACATTTCGTTCAAAATTTGTCTGTCCTCCAGTGCCGTTACATCGGATTGCGTCATGGTGTGCTCCCTTTGGAAGTCTACATAACGGTGAAAATAATATGAGCTGATAAAAATAACCAGCACAGCGGCCACTCTTCCGAGAATTGTTTTCCAGTTAAGAGCGGATTTAGGCTTAGAAACATCTTGCAACGAGATTTTAGACCAGGTATTCGCATCCGGCTCCATCACATCAAATTCATCTCGATGAGCTAAAATAAATTTTTCAAGTTGATCAGTTTTCATACACCACCTCCTTTAATAATTCACGTATTCGTTGTTTTGCCCGCATGTATTGTGATTTCGAGTTCGATTCGCTAACACCCAGTATCTGTGCAATTTCGCCATGATCCATACCTTCGAGCAAATAAAGTGAAAAGATCATTTTGCTGCCGTTGGGCAGTTCTTCCATGGCTCTGCGAATCATTGGCACACTTACTTCGGGCAACATTTCTTCTTCATCTGAACGCTGTTGAAACAAATGCATGTCGTCGAAAAAAACCAATTCAGTCTTTCTTCGCTTTATCTCGTTGATGCAATGATTTACCACAATCCGCTTCAACCATGCTCCAAAAGTGGCTTCATACCTAAAACTTTCCAGTCTTTTAAACGCATCTGTAAACGATTCCTGCAACATATCCTGAGCTTCTTCTTTATTACCCATCATCCGATAGCAAATATTGAACATGGCCTTCGCGTAAGCATGGTATAATGCATACTGGTCGCGTGAGCTGCCGCGCTTACTTCTTTCAATAATATCACGTTGTGTTTCAGACTCCACGTTCAATTCACTTCTTGTTAACTAATGACAGGTAAAAAATGCCCGGGTTGCAATTTTAAGAAAATATTGTTTTAATAGCAGGCTATAGAACAGGATACTTTAAAACCCAATAACAGCAGCGGTTGCGTAAAAATAAGCAGGGAGAGGGATGTGTTGCAGGTTGAGCAGAAGAGATTATAAATAAAAAATCTGGTATCGATAGCAGTTAGTTTTTTAGTGGGGGAAGTAAGTTTTTAACAATTCCGATAGGATGCTATCAATACCAGATTCAGGCAGCAAAACTATATAGAATTAGTCTAAATAACAAGAAGAAAATGAAATTTTTTTCAAATAAAACCTAAAAAGCATCAAATCAGACACATAATCTGACTTGATGCTTTCTTGCAACAAGATTTGTTGATTTATTTTCTTGCTTCGAGGAGCAGATTAAGCATTTGTATACCGGCATCAGGGATTACCGTTCCCGGGCCAAATACAGCCACTACTCCGGCATCGAACAAAAACTGGTAGTCTTGAGTTGGGATTACCCCGCCCACGATAACCATGATGTCTTCACGACCAAGTTTTTTCATTTCTTCGATTACCTGAGGAACTAAGGTCTTGTGTCCGGCTGCAAGGCTTGAAACACCCAGTATATGTACATCATTTTCAACGGCCTGACGTGCCGCTTCAGCTGGAGTTTGAAACAGCGGTCCGATATCTACATCAAATCCGATGTCGGCATAGCCTGTGGCCACCACCTTTGCTCCTCTGTCATGGCCATCCTGTCCCATTTTAGCGATCATAATACGTGGTCGACGACCCTCAAGTTCGGCAAACTTATCGGCCAGGTCGCGGGCTTTTTTGAAGGAGTCATCCTCACCGGCCTCGTTAGCATACACTCCTGAAATAGATCTGATCACAGCTTTATACCTCCCCATAATTTTTTCGCAAGCATACGAAATTTCTCCGAGACTGGCGCGATTCTTGGCAGCTTCTACGGCCAGTTCAAGCAAATTACCTTCACCAGTTTCGCAAGCGCGGGTGATAGCCTCCAACGAAGCCTGAACAGCTTCTTCGTTGCGGTTTTCACGCAATTTTTTCAGTCGGGCGATTTGCGATTCGCGCACAGCGCTGTTGTCAATTTCGAGGGTTTCTATCGGGTCTTCTTTATCGAGTTTATACCGGTTCACGCCAACAATGACATCTTTACGTGAGTCGATTCGGGCTTGCTTGCGTGCGGCAGCTTCTTCGATACGCATTTTCGGCAAACCAGTTTCGATGGCTTTAGACATACCCCCCATTTCCTCAACTTCTTCAATCAATTTCCATGCACGTTCGGCCAGATCGCGGGTGAGTGATTCAACATAATAAGAGCCGGCCCATGGATCGAGTGAACGACAAATTTCTGTTTCTTCCTGCAAGTATATCTGCGTGTTACGGGCAATTCGGGCTGAAAAGTCGGTGGGTAAGGCAATGGCTTCATCCAGGGCATTGGTATGCAGGCTTTGTGTGTGGCCAAGCGTAGCTCCCAAGGCTTCGACACAGGTACGTGCCACATTGTTAAAAGGATCTTGCTCGGTGAGGCTCCACCCAGAAGTTTGGGTGTGGGTACGCAATGCCATTGATTTTTCGAGCTTTGGGTCAAACTGCTTTACGATTTTTGCCCACAGCATCCTTCCAGCACGTAATTTGGCAATTTCCATGAAATGGTTCATTCCTGAACCCCAAAAGAAGCTCAGGCGTGGCGCAAACTCATCAATTTTTAAACCTGATTTAAGACCTGTTCGGATATAATCGAGACCGTCGGCCAGGGTATAAGCAAGTTCGATATCGGCAGTTGCGCCAGCCTCCTGTATGTGGTAACCGGAAATGGAAATAGAATTGAATTTGGGCATCTTTTTCGCCGTGTACTCGAAAATATCTGAGATAATACGCATCGAAGGTTCGGGCGGATAAATGTAGGTGTTTCGCACCATGAACTCCTTTAGGATATCATTTTGAATTGTTCCGGCCAGTTCTTCCAGCTGTGCTCCTTGTTCTAAGGCTGTTACGATATAGAAGGCAAGTACCGGAAGCACCGCGCCGTTCATAGTCATCGAAACAGAGATTTTGTTAAGAGGAATCTGATCGAAGAGGATTTCCATGTCGAGGATGGAATCGATAGCCACACCTGCTTTGCCCACATCGCCAACCACGCGTTCGTGGTCGGAATCGTAACCGCGGTGTGTGGCCAGGTCAAAAGCTACAGAGAGTCCTTTTTGGCCGGCAGCCAGATTACGTCTGTAAAAAGCATTCGACTCTTCCGCTGTTGAAAATCCGGCATACTGACGAATGGTCCAGGGCCGTGTAACATACATGGTGGAATACGGGCCTCTTAAAAACGGAGGAAGTCCGGCCGCATAATTCAGGTGCTCCATGTCTGCAAGGTCTGATGGATCGTAAGCCGGCTTAACGTGAATATGTTCAGGGGTTTCCCAGCATTCGTTCAGACCTGCCTTTGGCATTTCGGCCTTTACCGGATTGCTGTTGATATTGATAAGTTTGAAGTTAGGTTTCATTTTTTCTACCGATTATTTGAAATACCAATAAGTTGTTGAAATTCATTTAGTTTTTCAAGCAAATTGCTTTTTAAATGAATGAAGTGTTGCATACCTGCGGCCTGAAGCTTTTCAACAACATCGGCAGGATATCCGGCCAATACAACGATGGTATGGTTGTGTAAGGCCTCAAAAATGGGCAAGGCGATAGCATCATATTCTTCATCGCTGCTACAAATAACCACGATTTCGGGTTTTGCCGCCAGTGCCGCCTGTATCCCCTGTTCGATGGAAGTAAACCCATTGTTGTCTTCAATTTTATACCCGGCACAGCCAAAGAAATTTCCTGCAAACTGGGCTCTGGCCTTGCGCATGGCCAAATTTCCGTAAGTAAACATCCACGCCACCGGACGGTGCTCTTTTCGTGCATACGCATCTGTTGAAAACCTTAACTGTTCTAATTTTTCTGCGCCACGATAGGGTTTCAAGGTAACAATTTCCGAATGTGTTTCAACTTGCACTAACTCAGGCAACGAGGCCAACTGCTCATTGGTATTAGGATATTGATTTGTTCCCAGAATAGATTTCCTTCTCAGGGCAATGTCCATATCTTTTTGTGCTGCTTCGGCCTTTACTCTGGTTTGAATAATGCCCTTTTTTAATGCACTCAAATAGCCACCAGCTTCATCAATTTCCAGAAACAATTTCCACGCATTTTGAATGAGCTCATGGGTCAGGGTTTCAATATAATAGGAACCTGCGGCTGGATCGGCGATTTTATCGAGGTAAGATTCACCTTTTAATATGAGCTGCTGGTTTCGGGCAATGCGCTCGGAGAAAGCCGTTTCTGTTTCATACACTGCATTATAGGGTAGAACAGTTAATGAATCAATACCGCCAAGAATGGCCGACATGCTTTCGGTTGTTGTCCGGAGCATGTTTACATACGGATCGTACACTGTTTTATTCCATCTGGAATTGGAACAATGGATGTGCATTTTGGCGTTTTCTGAATCGTTCAGACCGTAAGCGTTTACCAATTTTGCCCACAGGTATCGCGCCGCTCTGAATTTGGCTATTTCCATAAAATAATCGGATCCCACCGCCATATGAAAACGAATGTGGGGAGCTACCTCATCTATAAATAACCCTTTGTCGGTTAAATAAGTGAGGTAATCAGCGCCCATGGCCAGGGTAAAGGCCAGTTCGCTTACGATGCCCGCTCCTGCACTGCTGAAGAGGTGTCCGTTTATAGTAAGATACTGAAAATGCGGCAAATGCAGCGTGGCTTCGTGCATATCGAGCAACTGTTGCATGTCGTGCTCGTACGACGAAATAAACTTGCCGCAAGTGGTATAAGTTCCTAGTGGATCGTAAGTTACCGACCCTCTGACTTTTTCCAGATCGCGGTTATATTTTTTGGCCAGGGCGTCAATTATTTTTACCAGTTGCAGAGGTTTTAACGTACGGAAATTTACCTCCATCAGGTCCAGCCTGATGTTTTGCAACAGGATTTCTATCTCATTTTCGGTGGGATTGTAACCGCATTTCAGTACAAAACCCAACGAATCAACTCCTTTAAGTTTGATATCCTGTGCTTTGGCGTTTGCTGATTCCATGTCCTCCACCTGAATATCCTGACGTACAAGCCAGGAATTTTGTTCTTTCGTGTTGCCACGGACATAAGGAAAGCTCCCCGGAGCAGTTCCCATGTGGGAGAGTCCGTTCAGGTTTTCTTGTCGATAAAACGGCTGGACAACAAAGCCCTCCCCCGTTTTCCAGGTAAGTTTTCTTTCGTAATCAGCCCCCTTTAAATCTTTAATAATCTTATCTTTCCAAGCTTCCGTTGAAACAGGCGGAAATTCAGTGAAAAGTTTCTTTTCTTCCATCTTGGTTTCGTTTTAAAAACGGTACAAAATTATAACAAAAATACAAGTAGCAAGCCTATTGGCTTTTTTATTGTGAATTTATTAACAATTTAGAATGGTGTTATTTAGCATTGAGTAACTTTATGGCCAATGTGGATTAGGCTAAGTTTTCACAATATTGGCGTGAGTGAGCGGATGTTTGTAGGTTTTGGAAATAGCAAGGCAATCGTGATAATCAATCTTAGTCCTTCCGGATCGGCCATCTTGTTTGCACGACTCATTCACTATTGAATAAAAAAAATGAAGTAAAAGCATTCTATGACATGGCGATGTATTACTTAAAATAGAGTGGGCAAAAGAAACACATCTAATGCCATCTAAGGTTATGCTTGCCCTAAAAATGTTCATCCCGCAGTGCGTAACCCTGCTTCACAGCTTGCGTAAGCCTTGATATTGAACTTTATTGCTCAGGAACTCAAATTTACGGACATACAAATTAACTGATTCTCTAGGCAAAATGCATGGTGAATTGCCTTGACTCTTTCTTAAGAAATTAAATTTTTATAAGAGATTTTTATATTCATTAAACACTTCGTTTTCGGTGCGCCTTATTATTACCTACATAAACTATATGATGTACTTCGTTTATTATATTTAATTGTCTTACTGTATTTTATATAGTTTTTCTGTTCAATTCCCTGATAATTAAATTCGTTATGCTTCATTTCTAATTCATTACATAAGCAATATTGAACGATTATAAATTGATATTTTATTAAAGATATTTTTCTTTAATAAAAGATAGTGTTGTAATTTTGCCCTGAAATTATAATGTAATGATCATGGTCGAAAATAGTCAGTCATCGAAAAAAATTACCCCGGGGGTGCCTGAGCCCACTTTACGTAGAATGCCTGCTTATCTGAATATGGCCAAGTCTCTTCATCGCGAAGGGATAACCCATATTTCATCTACCAGGATTGCCCGCGATGTAGGAGTCGACCCAAC
>DJVY01000045.1 GCA_002440885.1 Bacteroidales bacterium UBA6244 | reverse complement strand
TGGGTTCGAGCCCCATTGCCCGCTCACTGGTAATCAAAGACTTATTCAATCAATTGGAATAAGTCTTTTTTTTGCTGCCAACGGGGCGGGAAGCTTTCAGGCATTTCTATAGGTTTAAAGCCAGCCTTAATACTTCACCAGCTTCGTAGTTTCGGTGCTTCCGTCTGCAAAGTGTGTTACCAGCAGGTAGAGGCCGGGTGACTGATTGCGCAGATCAAACACAAGCATCTGTTCGAAAGGCATCATTGTTTCCGTTGCGATCTGTTGGCCGTTTTGGTTAAACAGGCTGATGCTGCTGATTTTATCTGTTCCCGAAGCTACCACTTTAAAGCTTTGGCCAAAGGGATTGGGGCTCACCTGCACACGTGCGTTTACCAGTGGGTTTTGGGGCAAACCGACCACCATTTGGTTTTCGATGGCCCCCATATCTACCCGTATGCCATAGATTCGCGGATTGCCAAGCAGGTCGGTTGCCGGCAGGTTGAGGCCTGTGGTGTCGGGTGTGCCGGTGTTCACACAGGGCGAGCTGTCCAGCAAAGACCAATCGGCTGACAGCCCATCATAATCGAGGCCGGCTCCTTCAGTTGGGCTTACGAAATTCGGATAATCAGTTATATTTCCTTCACCCGGGAAAACGTCCTGGATGCATGAATAGGAACAATTTGAATTGGTGCCTCCTCCTGAATATATCTGTACCGGATCAATTTGCCAACTCGATACAACATCATTACCCCACACAATATTATTTTTCATTGTGATAGTAAGATTACAATAGATTCCACAGACATTATGACTATACCCCATATTATTCACAACGATATTGTTCACATATTTTGATATTCCATTCCCATGTCCATTCATCATGCCACCACCCATATTATTAGCAACGATATTGTTATAAATCTTGCAATTAGCTGTGGTTTCATATAAGGTGCCATTCACTGAATGGTTGTTAAAGAATTTATTGTTAACTACAAGTGCGTCACAATTAATATTTAACCTTAACCCTCCTCCAGAGCCATGAATAATCCAACCCCATTCAGCTTCAATGAATATTACAGCTCTGTTTAAAACGAAAGTATTACCTGAAATTAGTGCAAAAGAACATGCCTCAAGTATTGCGCCACCTCCATAGTAGTAAACATCATTTGCTTTGAATGTATTGTTACGTAGTATTATTGAAGAGCAATTCTTTACCCATAACGCACCACCTGACCAGCTTGCCCTATTATGATAAAAAGTGGAGTTGTTTCAAATTAAACTTGCATAATTTTTGACAAACAAGGCTCCTCCCATATTCTCTTCATTTAAGTTATCATTTATTAAGGCTCCAGGATCAATAGCTTTTCCGTATGAGAATTTACAATGGCTGAAAACAGAAGTGTCTGTGGAATTGTCAAGCAGCTTAATACTCCCCCAGCCGCCAAGTAAAGTTGTCGTGTCGCCAAAGGAGGTTGTGTCGGAGATTGTAAAAATAATTGTACTGTCCTGCGATCCAATCGCCTTAATACTGCCATAGACAGTTAGGCTATAACTCCCCTGAAATTCAACATACACACCAGGTCCAATGGTGAGTGTTGCTGGATACTCCACAACAATATCATTATATATCTTAATGGTATCGGATGCCCAGGTGGTGTCAGAAGAAATGAGATCTGCTTGCAGAATTTGTGATTTTAAAGTAACGGCCTGAAGTAATAAAAGAGAGAAAATTAAAACAATTGCTTTTGTATGTGCCATTAAGAAAGGAATTAATTGATTTTGATCAGATATTTATATATCAAATTTTTTGGTTAGCAAAGTTGTTCCTTTTAAGCTGTTGCTAAATGTAGAACAAATATAAGCATAAACAGCAGAAGCTTTGCCGCCAAAACAAGTGTCAGCTGTAATTTAGAAGTCTTCAAAATAACCACCTTTACTGATTAATACTTCACCAGCTTCGTAGTTTCGGTGCTTCCGTCTGCAAAGTGTGTTACCAGCAGGTAGAGGCCGGGTGTTTGATGGGCCAGGTCAAACACAAGCATCTGCTCAAACGGCATCATTGTTTCCGTTGCGATCTGCTGGCCGTTCTGGTTAAACAGGCTGATGCTGCTGATTTTATCCCTTCCCGGGGCAATCACTTTAAAGCTTTGGCCAAAGGGATTGGGAGCCACCTGTATGCGTGCGTTTACCAGCGGGTTTTGAGGCAAACCGACAACCATTTGGTTTTCGATGGCACCCATATCCACCCTAATGCCGTAGATACGCGGATTGCCAAGCAGGTCGGTTGCCGGCAGGTTGAGGCCTGTGGTGTCGGGTGTGCCGGTGTTCACACAGGGCGAGCTGTCTAATAGCGACCAATCAGCAGCCAGGCCATCGTAATCTGGTCCAGCACCGGCAGTGGGATTTACAAACTGTGGATCTTCGTGGATATTTCCTTCACCTTGATAATAAACAGGTTCATCCGGGTTGCAGGAGTAGGCGAAATCGGCTTTTACTTCATCCAAAGTCCAAAGTTGTATTGGATCCCAAAATTCATCTTCATCACTTTGATTACCAAAAATGATCATATTTCTCATTTTAATGTTTGTGCTAAAAAATACCAATCCACACATCTTATGATTGAATCCATTATTATTTACAATTGTATTATTATAATAGGACGAAATAGAAAATGAATGACCATTAAATATAGCAGGACCTTTATTATTTACAATTGCATTGTTGTAAATAAAACAGTTATAAGATGTTTCATAAATAGCTCCACCTGGACCCATATTGTTAGTAATAACATTACCTGAAACAATTGAATTATTCGTTTGTGAGCCTAACCCCAGTGCACTACCCCCACCAGTTATATAAGTCCCCAAAGGCGTATCACCTGTTCTAAAGGCAATATTTTCTTTGAATATATTATTTAATATTTCAATTTTATTTACATTGTTTACCCAAAGTCCTCCACCAATATCAAAAACCTGATTTTTACTAAAAATACAATTTCTGATTGATAGGGTTTGCGAATTTACAGCCCATATTGCACCACCGGAAAAACTAGCAGTATTGTTTGAAAAAACACAGTTTTCAATTAGGACATTAGCATATCCGTTAACATAAATCGCTCCACCTTTTAAGTTTTCATTAGAGGAATTTAAAGGATCTGTACCAGGTTGAACAGCTTTCCCGTAATAAAAATTACAATAACTTAAGGTTGAAGTATCATTTTGATTCTGCATGAACTTTATCCCTCCCCATCCACCTGCCATTGTTGCAGTATCAGCAAAACTATTAGTATCAGCAATATTAAAAGTAATGGGGAGGCCGGCAGAACCAATTCCCTTGAATTTTCCCGTGACTTCGATGCTGTAATTCCCCTGAAATTCAACATACACACCAGGTTCAATGGTTAATGTAGCTGGATACTCCACAACAATATCATTATATATCTTTATAGTATCGGATGCCCAGGTGGTGTCGTTTTGGATTAACTGTTGGCCTTTTGATTGAATTTGCACTAATAAAATAATCCATATTAAAAAAAGTGAAGTAATTATTGTCTTCATAATTTTATCGTATTTGTAAGTTTGCAATTTTTCCTGCGTATGGGTATACCCATACGCAGGAAACCTATAAATTAATCAATAGGAGGTATATTAATTGGTGTTCCATACCAAATCAAATATTTGTGCCAATATTCTCCATCAGGAGGGTTTTGATTATTAGTCCATAAATCTAAAGCTTTAAAGTACAATCCATCAGGTTTTTCACCTGGTAGCTCTGCGTTTTTATCATTGTATATAATGTAATGCCCTTGAGTAAGCAAATATGTCAATTGATCATATTCAATGCAAGGATTTGATAGAGCTTCTTCATAAAAAATCCTATCAGGATAATTCGCATTCGATATTTCTACTGGAATAGGAATATTAATCCAAGCATTATGCGGAAAAGGATATGCCATGTTTGGATTGTTAAATCTGCGTTTGAGTTCCTGCCCTGCATCACTTTGACCCAAATAGGTTCCATCGCAACGCCCAAGCATATTGCCATAATACCAGTTGTCATCAGTGGTAATTGGCTCGTAATAAATAAGCGGATTAATACCAATTCCTGCCGTCAATTCCATTTCAAAATCGCCTGATTTCATAGTGGATTCCTGCAAATCGGCAATAATCATAAACTTATAATCTGCATCGATGTTTTGCATTTCTGATTGCAGGTCGGCTACCAACTGGTTGTAAACGGCAGCTAAATCACTCATATTGACAGTGCCATTCGTGTTAACGTTCAATGAGTAGT
>DJVY01000192.1 GCA_002440885.1 Bacteroidales bacterium UBA6244 | reverse complement strand
TTTTTGCGCTATTTATAAAAGTATATTATATTTGTGACGCAAAAACAGTTTTATTTTTCAGTGTTAACTAAAATTTTAATCTTATGAAAAGACTAGTACTTTTAGGTTTGGTAATGGGTTTTGGCTTTATGGCTACTGCTCAGTCAACTCATAACCTTAAGCAAGATTTGCCCGAACACAAAGCCATTGACAAAGTAATGGTAGGAATTGAGCCTGCAAAGGCATCCTCTGTTGTAACGAATCAGGAGATCAATACCCCTTTGCCTCCTTCAAAGAATGTGAATGTTGTAAATATAATTGATATTGGCACTTCAGCCAATGCTTACAGTTACGGATATGGTGGTGGGCAGAAATCGATAGTTTGGGCTGTTCCGGAGCTTAATATGGTTACGAACTTCCACAGGATGGGCGGTGTTCTTGACCCAGGTGGTTATAGTGGAGATCTTGGTTATGATTTGTCAGTTGACGGAGGACTCAATTGGGAGAATATGATAGAGATGTATATTGCCGAGAATAATGCTGGCGGTGAGTATTATACCGATGCAGCCCGTTATCCGAATCATGGAGTTTGGAATCCTGAAGGCAATACTGATATCAACAATGCATGGATGTCCTATTTTGCGCCTAATCTTGACGGATCAAACTCTACGGATAGTTGGGGTGGATACAGCTATGGAGCGGTTAATATGGGAGATCCATCCATAAGGACAAAAAATCTCCAATCAACAGCATCTCCCTATTATCAATACATACCTGATGGATTCGAGATCACCAAGAACGGTAATGTTTATGTTTTGGATGTGAATCAGGATTGGTCAAGTGGTTCAGTTGTTTATCAGGGATCTCTCATTCTGAATAGAGGAGAGTGGAACGATGGCGAAGAAGATTTTATATTTAGTCAGGAATTGCTGGATGCTCCTGTGGCTGAAGCAACTACCCGTCCTGCGCATACACAGATTGCCTTTGCCGAAGATGGTCAAACAGGATATATTTCATTTTTAGGCGACAATGAAACGGTAGATGTGATAAGTGGGGCACCAGGGTATTATCCAATCATCATGAAAACTACCGATGGTGGAGACTCCTGGACAGACCCACAAGGCATTCAATTAGGAGGTCCTAATGGCCTATCAGGAATTGTAAATGAATTACTGTCTGACGAACAGATAGCAGAACTATATGAAGAACCTCTTCCAGCAAGAGACGAAATTCCCTATACAACAGCTTTTGATCACAATATTTCAGTTGATGCAAATGGTAACCTTCATATAGGTGTAGTAGTTGGAGTTGTAGGATCAGATGATTATTCAATTGTATCAGCATCATATCTTTTTGCAGCCTATGACATTTATACAACTGATGGCGGAACCACCTGGCATGCCATAAAGCTTGGTAATATCAATCAGTTTCGTGGCAGCTGGCCAAGCGACTATACAGAAGATAACCGTATCCAGACTACCCTGTCACCGGATCGTAACACTGTATTTGTAAGCTGGCTCGATACTGATTTGGATGATGCAGAAGACAATGGACGTCCGAATATTTTCATTCGTGGAGTAAGACCCAATGCATGGGGGACAGCAGATTTGACCTGTAGTGATGGAGCTGATGCGCCTACCAATGTAACGATGTTTAGTGTTGGAATGTGGCAATCAACTTTCTTTGTTGCAGCACAAATGTCATTTTATGATGGAAATGCCTATACTATCCCAATGACATATCAACCTATCCCAACAGATGTTGATCCGGGAGTGGCAGTACAGTATAAGTACATCACTGACTTTAAGTTTACAGAGGCTGATTTTTGTATCGTAGGCACACAGGAAATTGCTTTAGCTACGCAGATGGAAGTAAGCCAGAACTTTCCAAACCCATTCAGCAAGGAGACCAATGTATCGGTAAGTTTAAAACAAGGCAGCGATCTCAATCTGTCGGTTTATAACATAACCGGACAAAAGGTGTTGGATAAGAACTATGGCTACAGACCAGCCGGAAGTCCAATTACCATGACAATCAGTGGCGATGAATTGCCAACAGGCGTATATTTCTACACCGTTGAAGCCGGATCGCAGAAAGTGACCCGCAAGATGATCGTGCAATAGACCTGCTTAATAAGCATAAATTTTTAAAACCGTCTCAAAAAAACGAGACGGTTTTTTTATGTACATTTTATAATTATAGTATATTTGTCATTTAATAGAACTAGTTTTTAAGTAATATTCACAAAAATTCAACAAGATGAAAAAAGCTCTACTAATTATGAGTGCATTGCTAATTGCAGGAAGCAGCCTGCTTGCGCAAACCCTGAAACAAAGTGATCAAATTCGTTTTGAAGAGCGAATTAATCATGCCTTGACGATTGATCCACTTAAACCATCCAGCGTTCCTTCCGCTCAACAGGATGAAGTTCCCATTGTACTTCCAACGAACAAAAACATAAACGTTGTTAATATTCTGGATATTGGCACTTCAGCTAATGCTTATGGATATTATGCCGGTACTCGCTCGATGGTGTGGTATGATAAAAATTTAAATGCAGTTGCCAATATTCATCGTATGGGTGGAGCCGGAGACCCGGGTGGTTACAGTGGCGATCTTGGTTTTGATTATTCGCTTGATGACGGAGAGAACTGGGCAAATGATGTAGAAGTATATATAGCCGAAAACAATTCCGGAGGCGAATACTATACTGATGCAGCCAGGTATCCAAATTTTGGCATTTTTAATCCAAATCAAAGTGCTGATCCAAATGAATCCTGGATGGTTTTCTTTGCGCCAAACCTTGAAGGACCAAATGGAGGCTGGGGTGGTTATAGTTATGGAGTTGCCAACATGGGCGACCCTACCATTAACACTAAAAACCTGCAATCTTCGCCCACAGGTGTTTTTCAGGCTTTACCTTCTGGATTTGAAATTACTTCAGATGGTAAAATTTTTGTAACAGACCTAAATGATGATCTTACTGCCACTGTTTTTCAAAACAGCATTATTGTTGAAAAAGGAGAATGGTCAGATGTAGCGGAGGATATTGTTTATGAGCAAGAGTTGATTGACCATTTTACAGATGCAGAACTTGGTAGTCCTGTTGATGTAAAAATTGCGTTTGCTGCTGATGGCCAAATTGGGTATATGACCGTTTTGTCAGATGATGGAAGTGCCGAAGCTATTAGTGGATTCAAAGGATTGTATCCTGTTATTTTTAAAACTACTGATGGCGGAATCAACTGGGATGATTTGGGTGGTATTCAGCTGGGAGGTCCCGAAGGTTTAGATGGTATCGTAAATGGATTGCTTACTGACGAACAAATTGCAGAGCTCTACGAAGAACCGCTGCCAGCAAGAGTCGAAATTCCTTATACAACTGCTTTTGATCATGATATCATTGTGGATGCAAATGGAAATTTACATATTGCTGTTGTAATTGGTATTACTGCCGAAACAGCATACTCTATTACTACAGGTATTCCTAACATCCTTGGAGCTTACGATATTTATACAACCGATGGAGGCGAAACCTGGCATGCAATTAAAATGGGTAGTCTGCTTCAGTTCCGCGGAACATGGGGAGATATAAGTGATGATAATCGCATTCAGATTACTGCTTCCGATGATCGTGAATTCATTTTTGTAAGCTGGAACGATTCTGACCTGGATGATGCAGAGGATAACAGTCGTCCAGATGTTTTTGCTCGTGGTATGAGACCAAATCCATGGGGAACAGCTGATTTAACCTGTGTTGAAGGCAACCCGGAGCCAACTAACGTAACCCTCTTCTCAGGAGGTATGTGGAATGCCACTTTTATCAGTGTTGCTGCAAACACACGTGAAGAAGATGGCAGGTATTATATCCCAATGGTTTACCAGGCATTACAGAATGGTAGTGATGTAGATCCTGTTCAGTTCAAGTATATCAAAGACTTTTATTTTACAGAGGCAGATTTCTGCGTTGTTGGAAATGAAGAAATTGCTGCTGTTAAAGGCATAGAAGTAGGCCAAAACTTCCCCAATCCTTTCAGTAATGCAACTAATATTCAGGTAAGTTTAGCTAATGCAAGTAATGTTAGCCTTGAAGTTTATAACATTACTGGCCAGAAAGTTATGTCTATGGATTATGGCTACAAAACAGCTGGTAGCATCACCCTGACGATCAATGCAGATGAACTGCCAACAGGTGTATATTTCTACACCGTTGAAGCTGGTAATGAGAAAGTAACGCGCAAAATGATTGTGAAGTAGATTTGCGATTATTTAAAAGAAAGAGGATGGCCACTTAATAAGGGCCATCCTCTTTTTTTTTATTTCTTAAATTAATAGATTAGAAGCAAGTAATAATAGAATAGGAGTTAATAGTTGGCAATACATAGCCGTTGTTAGGATTAAAAGTTCCCTGTAAACTACTACTCCCTTGATAAAAACAGCCATTATGATTGAAGTAAACTGTTGCTGTTAGCGAACCAATAACAGTATTTTCGTCAAGACGTACAAATATTTCGCCAAATTCACTGCCTATGAGATGTAAGTCATTGTTTTTAAATTCAACCATTACCACTTATTATTAATGTGGCACTCATAAAAATAAGATTTGGAGTTTCTGGTGGGAGCAACTGAATACTAATAATTAGTAGCCCTCAAAAATATTTCTTGATTAATTAGA
>DJVY01000168.1 GCA_002440885.1 Bacteroidales bacterium UBA6244 | reverse complement strand
CTGGCAAAAACACAAAAACGCAGTACTCAAAAGGGTCTTTGACAAAGGAAACCAAACAGAAAAAGATGAAATCATCCGTTTTTACGGCAAAGAAACCATCACATTAGCTTTACAGAGCAATGGATAAATGCTCAACCAACCAACTCCTCAAAATAGCACAACCCCTTCAGCCTGCCTAACTGTGCCACGTTTATCTGCTAAAGACAGATAGGCAGGGGTTGAAGATCATTTTCCTAACCATTTACTACAATAGCAACAACCCCTTCAGGGTTGCGCTACCTATACTTTACGAAAATATCTCCTGAAACTATAAACCATCCCACCCCAAAACAACTACCAACCCCATCATCATAACCCATCAGTTTTACCCAACCCTCCCCTCATTTCGACCTGTCTTACTTTAGGAAGATTTATCTGCTGAAGGCAGACCTGTCTACCGATAGGTAGACCATTCTGCCTATAGGTAAATCTCCCTGGCCGTAGACAGGCCTCTCAGCCGAAGGCAGAACGCGAAGCGTAACCCCACTGTCCCGCACTTCCTCCTCTTGGCTTTTCCTATTTACTCCTTGCCCTTTTAATAAAAATGTTGTACATCGCCACCCAAAAATAGTGCCAGTCGGTCAACAAAGGATGCTTCTCATATGCTTCCAGATAGCGCATCTCCGAAGCCATAATCTCCTCAAGCGTTTTTGGCATGTCCACATAATAGGGTGGGATTAATCCCGGCTTGAATTTTAAACGCTTTTCCTTTACTTCATCCGTGTACAATCCAAAATATTGCTTGCTAAGAGGCCGCACCCCAACAAGTTTCATCTCTCCTTTAAAAACATTGATAAACATTGGCAATTCATCCAGCCATACCTTACGCATAATTCTGCCCAGCGTGGTTACCCTGAAATCATCCTTAAACTTGCCTCCCTCATCCAAATTATTATTCCTGTAAACATAATCCTGAAGGTATTCTGAATAAGGATGCATGGTTCGTGCCTTATACACGCCAAAAAGCTTTCCCCCCTTGCCATAGCGTTTCAAACGAATCAAGGGGCCATAGGTTGGTGAATAATCAAAATAAGGTTCTCTTACCTTCCTTGCCAGAAAATACAACTCCTTGCCGATCTGTTGCTCACTAACAATTTCAAATCCACAGCAATATAGCCTGCCAAAAGTCTCTGCTTTGCTCAACACTCGGTTATTACCCTGTGTCATATAAAAATAGACCTTTTTTGTTAAGGGAAGTTTCGGGAAAACACGTCGGAATAAAAAATCAAAAAAATAGAGTATCCAGTTAATCCCGATTGGGAAACGTTCAATAATTCTTTCCTTGCGTATCCGGTAGGTCTCCACACTGTTCACATACAAGCCCCCTTCAGGTAAAAGGGTGTTGATTGATTCAAAAAACTTGTTAAGGTACCTCACGTCATTAATCCGCTTCAGATTGATCAGATTCTGATGTTTTAACGCCTTTTGATTCAACACATTAAATCGGGTGCTGGTGGCCATTAACAGCGTACTGCCGCTATTTTCATCAAGCAAAGGCGAAACGAACTTCCACACTTCTGGTCCGGCTTGTTCGATAATAATCTCTTGAAGATCATCGGTTTTCGTTCCTTCCTGACCGGTATTGGTGGTTGGTGACAATGTGGTTTCTAGTTCTGAAGTAAATTGCAAATTAATCGTAGTTGAAGCCATAAGATTTCATGCTGGTTGATAAATGGCTTAATCAGATTCATCATCTTGTACATAATCATACAATATGAATATCTGGTTGATTATGCAGCAAAAATAAGACAAATATCTTGATTGGCAACTTATGTCTGACAAACATTTCATTTTAAATCTTACTTCTAATCGTACGCCAAACATTATATCCCAACTCAGCTAAAACATACAGTACCTTCTGGTTGCGTCGGGCATACCTTCCCAGGTTCATTTGATTGCCTCCAAATCTTAGTTTAAAATCTCTTACCCCATAGGGCACCTCAGGCCTGCCAAGACCCATAAAATCAAAATACTGAATACCATGCCTCTGTCCATAATCCATAGCTGCCCAGGTTGCCAGTACACTGGGATAACAAGCCGGATACTCCCTGTCAAGTCCACATACATACAATTCAGAAATGCTCACACCCTCTGTAAAAGGTGAAACAATACCTCCAATAAGCTTATCCTCATACCAAACCAACAAGATTACACCGGCACCTTTCGGAACGATCTGCTCAAAAAATAATCTGAAAAACTGAGGTTCAGGTAATGGTTTTTTAACTTTTTGATGATAAAGATCTTCAAGCAGGGTATATAACTGATCAACTTCTTTTTGTGAATTGGCTTCCCTTACAATTGCCCCTGACTGCAGAGCTTTCTTAAGTTGTCTTCGCCTGCTGCTGCTAAATTGTAACTCAACCGGAAATTTCTCCTGCAACAACACAAATGAATTTAGCCGGTCGCGCAATACAAAACCATTCGCCTTAAAAATATGATGCACCCGCTCTGGCCACTTCCTGAAATTTCTGAATTGCGTAAAAAGGGCACTGTGCTTTACTGTATTGTTAAGCTTAGCTAACAAGGCATTTATTATATCGGGATCATCCCTGTAAGCCATTGGCCCGCCGTAAACAACACAACGCTGACTCATCAGAGATAACAAACCGTCTCCCTCCCGAATCAGCACCGCCAACAGCAAGCCTGTCACCCGATCTGATTCAATGGCAACAAATAAAAGTGGTTTATAAAACCTTACCTCCTGAAAAAAAAGAAAATAATCAACCGATTGAAAAACTGTCCTGAACGACTGAGATTCATAAAACTCACGTATTTTCTTCTCTAAACCTGCATCCAGTGCATCCCTGATCACCAACAACTGCATAACTTACATTCTAATCCCCACCATTTTTGAACCCGCAAGGTACTAAACCCAAGCAAATCCTCAAAAGATATAAATTTGTTGTTAACCATCTTTGTTATCTCTTTCCTGTTTTTCGGATGCGCTCTACAGTCTTAAAAACCCATCCCAAAACCCAAGACAAAAGTGCTTGTTTTGCCATGCAAATAGTCTGCCCCAAAACGATTCAGGTAATAGGCAGCAGTTTTGCCATCCACATCATATCCTTCCATCCTTCCCTTACTGTATTCTGCAAAAACCCACACATTGGGAAATGGCAAATAATCAGCACGGAAAACAAGCGTAGTATTCGACCAGGTTTTATCCTTCAAAACAGGAAATTCATCAACAGGCGTAGTGCCAAAAACATACTGATAATCATTTCCGTGCACTGCATAAGTATAGTTTATCTTGACTTGCAAAGTATTAAACGGGGTGTAGCGTAAGCTCATAAATACCTCTTCGGAATTATCTGTCAGGTAATGGCCAAGATTGAAAAGATTGGTTGCAAAAGTTGTTGCCGGAACCCGATGCTTATACGTCATGGGATTGGTGCGGGTGTACTCGGCGGCAATAAACAGGTTCTGAAGTGGCCAACCGGTCAATGCTGCTCCTCCTTTAATACTTGTGAAGTTATGTCTATCAGGATCGCCAATACGCGATACTGAAAACTCATCCACAAAAACCGAAGCAAACACATGCAAATGCTTGATCTGTCTGGAGCTGATATTTAAAAACATGGCCGAATTTTGATTGTCAATGCCTTTATTTAGGGTATGATCAAGCGACTTAAAAAAGAAAAATGGTATGAGATAAGCCGGTTGCACAGGAACATCGCTGTAGATGATAGAATTTCCTATTGAAAAGTTGAGTCGTTTGAATGGTTTGAAGGTGTACATGTTTGCAGCAATATACTTCTCCCTGAAGACTGCCCTGTAGTCACCATTGGCAGTGATATACGAACGGCTGCTGTCAATTACCTGCGAAACCAGCCAACCGTGAAAATATTCAAACTCAAGCCATTTTACCGGATTAAGATGAAGCTTCACCATCGGAAAGGATGGACTTCGTCCCGATAAAATATTACTTCCGTTATAGGCATCGCCCCACTGAAGATGATCCTTGATAAAGGCAATTGAACCCCAGTCCCATGAGTAAGTAATGCCACCCCGCATTTCGCTGTAATCAGCACCAGTCCTGCCTTGAACACCAATTTTATAATTGCCTCCTGCTTCTTGCGTCAGATACGTGGGCATGGCCAGTGGCTCCTGGCTTTGGTAATTATCTCTTAGGCTTGCATAACCAGCCCAACCCTTACCGGCATAAGCAATAGCCTCTGCGCCTCCATAGCTGTGATAAAAACTGGCATCACCCGAATTGAAGTAGCGTATGCCGTAAACCGGCCTTAAGATTGCACGGAACAAACTGTCTTTCCATACCACCTCGGGTGGTACAAGATGCAGCGATAATTGATCTTTTCGTTGAGTCAGTTCAACCAAGCCTGTTTTCATGTTGCCAGCTTCAAGAGCATACTCCTTTGTAAAGATTTCGAGTCGGGCAAGTTGCGCATTACTCAAAGCATTCCTTTGTAAGTCTATTTCTTTCAGCCATCGGGCAATTTGCTCTCTGCTATATGGCTTAATGGCAGTATTGGCTTCAATCAAATGCAAGCTGGCCATATCATCAATAAAAATGTAAAGATCAGTATTACTGATATGTTCATAGGCCGTTTGACCTGATAAATACCTTGTGTTAACAGTTAAAACTACAATTAACAATAAAAGAAAAATTCTTTTCATGGTTGGTATATTAAATTTAAAATGGTCAATAAACCATAATTCTCAAAAACAACTTTTCTATAAGAAAGCCATCCCCGGCATAAAACAACTTTAAAAAACCCATTCCCTTTATCTTTTTAACTTTTGCCTTCTTACCTGGCCATTTTCTTCTTACTTGGCCATGCCTGACTGCTGACGGCAGGCAGGTCTTTCTACTTGGCTCTTTTCACCTCTACCTTCTTCCCTCTGAACTTCTCTACCCACCATACCCAAAGCATAAACAAAACTACATAGAAAAACGGCCTCAAAATCCAGTCATGACTAAAATCCCAATATTCAGGTTTCCAAAGCAATATAGCAGATAATGATACGATCCGAAAAATATTTGTAATAAACATTATCACAAAACCTAGCGGAATAAACCAAAGCTTATGTTTCCAGGGACCAGGAAACAGGACAAACAATACCAAAACCTGGTAAAACTGTTTTAAACCAGAGCAACTCCCGTTTACAGTTATATACCCCCCATTGCTGAACCACATGGTATTGCCCGGCTCTGTAGTAATATGATAGCCTAGTATGGAGCGATCAAACCATAAACTGATCTGATACACCATTTCTGCCAGCCATGCACTGCTTGTTTTTACAAAATGCTGCGACATAATTTCCCCGGAATAATATCTGAAGATTAAATGAAAACCATAAGTAATAACCGCA
>DJVY01000249.1 GCA_002440885.1 Bacteroidales bacterium UBA6244 | reverse complement strand
CCTTCTCGTTTGGAGGAAAAATAAATCACTTTTCCATCGGCAGTGATAACGGGTTGCGACTCCCATCCAGAAGTGTTGATGGAATTGTTAAAGCGCTCAGGCTGTTGCCACTCGTCCCCGATCCGGTTACTGAAATACAAATCGCAACTCCCTGACCCGTTTGGCCAATAACATCCGGTAAACAGCATGCTTCTTCCATCGGCACTCAGGCTCATACCTCCCGCATTTACCCCTTCCGACCACGGAACAGTAAGCCATTCGGGTTTCTGCCACCCTTCCGGAAAGCGTGTCGAAGCCAAAAACCGCTCCGCATATTCGGGTTGATCCGAATTTGCTGAATCTCTCAACATTTTCCGCGTAATAATCATCCGGTTGCCATCGGCTTCCACGAAATTAATGTACTCGTCGTCAGGCGTATTTACCGAGTCACTTAAATTTTTAACCTCCGTGGAGAGCGGATTCTCCGTCAGACGCAAAGCCAATTCTGCGCGTTGTAAGAGGTCGCGGACATAGCCCTGTTTAGTGATTGGAAGGGTGCTGTCGTTCAAGGCTATGGTCAACATTTTTACGGCGAGAAGATAATCGGCATTGCGGTAGGCCAGCCCCCCCAGCACGGTGGATAATGGAGGGAAAGAGGTAGAGTCGATGGAATAAGCCATCATAAAAGCCGCCTGAGCCTCCGAAGGACGATCCAATTCCTGTAACACACCTCCCATCAGCAACCACGCATCGACAAAAAGACTATCATAAGCAACAGATTTCTTAAGAAGATCATAAGCAGCCGACTGCTGTCGCTGATCAAATAAAGTTTCCGCCCGTTCAAACGCTTTTCTGGCCTTTTTATTGATGTCATGTGGTTTTTCTGCCTGAGCAACAACAGATTGACGTCCCGTTAAAAGCGATAACAAAATAACCGCAACACCGAACCCCTTGCTTGAAAACCGAAACTTCTTCAAAACCAAGATTAAAAATTTCACAATGTTTCCCATTATTACCAATCCGTACACAAATTAGTTTTTATCGGGGCGAAGTTATACTAATTCTTAACAAGTATGCGAAGCGATAACTGTTTAGAATTAGTTATACGCGAGAGGAACAAGCATTAATATTTTCAAAACTGTTTCGTTTCGGTATATATTAATTCACGGTTTTTTGCGTTTATTGAACAGGCAATTTGTTAATAAAAAGTCAGTGCATTAACATCAGTCCAATATGGTATGCATACATTTACTGGCTCATAAGAAGTACTATTCAATGAAAATAAAACCACATTTTTATCTTTTGTTGCTGACGTTTACCCTCATTGGTTTTCAGTCGCATGCACAAGAAACGGAATACCGGATGCCCCCATCACAGACTTACCGTGATGCGATGTTGCTTTTCGATCAGCAAAATTTTGGGGCGGCCAGAGGCTTATTCAGCCAGGCCATGCAGGAAGAATCGCAGGATAAAGGGGCTTATTACGAAAATGCCGCCTATTACAGCATCGTTTGCGCAGTGGAGTTAAAAGACAAAGACGCCTATAACAAGGCCCTTGAGTTTGCCTCCTCCTATCCCGAAAGTGCGTGGATTCCTTCGATAAAATTCGAGATGGCCAAATTGCTTTTCAACGACAGGAAATACAGCGAGAGTCTGGAAATCCTAAACGACCTGCCTGTTCAGCAACTGTCGCAAGACCAGCGGATTGTTTATTACTACCAAAAAGGCTATTCGGAGATGAAATTAAACCGCTATGATGCCGCCATCAATAGTTTCGCCAAAGTATCCGATACCAAAACAGAATACGGCAGGGCAGCAAAATACTATTATGCTCATCTACAGTATCTGCGAAAAAATTACGATGAAGCACTCACTGGGTTTAAGGCCATCGAAAATGACCGCAAGTTCAAGAAATACATTCCAAACTACCTCATGCACATTTATTATGTTCAGGGACTTTTCGAGAAAGTTATCGATGAAGGTGAGTTGTATTACAAAAACGCCGATAAATCATCGAAAGCAGAAATGGCACGGCTGCTCGGAAACGCGTGGTATAACCTGGGAAATTACACCAAAGCCCTCGAATACTACCAATTTTATGAAAATCAAGGGAGAAACGAGCGCAACCCCGGTGAACAATACCGCATCGGTTATTGCAAATTTATGAACAACCTCTACAAAGAGGCTATTCCAAACTTCCAGGAAGCCACCAAAGAAGGCGGAACAATGGAGCAAAACGCGTGGTATCATCTTGGTTTTTGCTACGTTAACACCGAACAGACCAAGTTTGCTCAAAATGCGTTCCTCAAAGCCTATAAGCTGAAAAGCGATCCTGAAGTTACGTCGGACGCGTTGTTTAATTACATCAAAACCACCATCGAACTGGGAGGTGATTTATACAACGACCCTGTTGTTTTTGTAGAAGAGTTTATCGATGAAAACCCGGGTTCTGTGCACTTAAACAGCGCTTATGCCCTCCTCTCGCAATTGTATCTGAGCAGCCGCAATTACGATGCCGCCATCAGATCGATAGAAAGCACGCAAAACCCTGACAAAACCCTCCGCAAGGTATACCAGCAGATTACCTATCAACAAGGTATAAATGCTTTTAACAGAGGTTCTTATCAGGACGCTATCGACTTTTTTGAGAAATCACAAACCTACCCGCTGGATGAAGTAATAATGGCGAAAAGCCTTTTTTGGCAAGGCGATGCCTATTACAGGATGAAACATTATAATCTGGCCGAAAGGAAGTTCAATGCTTTTCTGAACATGCCGGCTGCACGCCAAACCGATTTGGTAAACGTGGCCGGATACAATCTGGCTTACACAGCTTTTAACCAGAAAAAATACCAGTTGGCCATTAACGGGTTTGAACGCTTTTTAAACAGCAAAAATGCCTATAAAGGACAGATATCTGATGCCTGGCTGCGGTTGGCCGACAGCTATTTTATCCTAAAACAGTACAACACAGCTATGCAATGGTATCAGAAGGTGATTAAATCCGGAGCAAAGGATGCCGATTACGCCTTGTTTCAGCTGGCTGCATGTTATGGCTCATCAGGGAATTTTCAACAAAAAATCGATCAGCTGATACAGCTTACTCAAAATTACCCCAAATCGATTTATTACACCGATGCACTGTATGAAATCGCCTCTACTTACCTTATATTGAACGACCAGCGCCTGGCTATCAATTACTTTAACCGGATTGTAAAAGAAAAAGGCAACAGTCAGCTGGCTAAAAAATCGTTGGTAAAAATTGGATTTCTTTACTACAAAAATGGCCAGAACAACGAAGCCATCAAAGTGCTGAAACAGGTAGTCGACAGGTATCCTGCCTCCAACGAAGCCAAAGAATCGTTAAACACCCTCCAAAGTATTTACATGGACATGGGCAAAGTGGACCTGTATCTTAATTACGCTAAAGGGCTTGATTTTATTCAGATTTCGACCAGTCAGGAAGACTCGCTCACCTTTACCACAGGCGAGAATTATTACTTGTCGGAAGACTGTCCCAACACCATCAGGGCGTTGAAGCAGTACCTCGTACTTTATCCCAACGGTGGTTTCGTCCTTCCCAGTTATCATTACCTGACCGAGTGTTACGAAAAAACAGGACAAACCGCTGAGGCATTGGACATTTACGCCAAAATAGCCGCCTTGCCCGAAAATGAATACACCCCGACGGCTACCCTCAAACTGGCCAGGGCAGCCTTTGCAGCGGGTGATTACGGGAAATCACAACAGTACTACGCCAGGTTGTCGCAGATGGAGGAACACCCACAGCTACAACTCGAGGCACTCGACGGAACCATGCAATCGGCCTTTTTAACAGGTGATTATTCCACCGCCCGCCAAGCCGCTAAAAACCTGCTGATGACGGAAAGAATCGCACAAGATCAAATAATTAACGGACATTTTCTGCTGGGTAAAATGGACATGATGGACAACAACACTGCGCAAGCCTTGAAAGAGTTCACGTTGGTAGCAAATCTTGACCTCGGCGAAAAGGGAGCCGAAGCGAGCTACCAGGTGGCCCTGCTGAATTACCGCTCCAATCAGCTTGAAACAGCTGAAAACCAGGTTTATGATCTGGCAGAGAAATTCCCCGATCAAGACTATTGGATAGCCAAAGCCTTTATTTTACTGGCCGATATATACGTTGGTCGCGACAACATTTTTCAGGCTGAACAGACTTTACAAAGTGTGATTGAGAACTACAAAGGAGACGATCTAAAGACTGTTGCCCAAGAAAAGCTCCTTCGCCTTCAGGAGTATAATCAATTGAAAATGAATAATCAGGACAATGATAACGAGATACAAGATGAAGAAACGAAATAAATTTACAGCGGCGAGCCTTTTCTTGGGGTTGATGTTTTACTCAGCCCTTCAGGCGCAGGAAATTCCCGTGCCGGAAAAACATCATGAGGAAGTGACAATTATTGGCACGTTCGACCCCTCCATAAACGACGCCTTTAAGATAAATGTTCAACCTGAAGAGGAGGTCAACAGGAGCGAGAAACCTGTTTTTGAATACCAGGTTCTCCCCATCATTCACCCCACCGTGATTACCAGTGATCCGATTACGCCCATCGCGCTGAATCCCGAAAAACGCGAAAAAAACTACAACAACACGCTGCTCGTCGGACTAGGAAGTCTGCTCACTCCCTATGTCGATTTCTATCATGCCTCGGGGAAACGCAACCAAAACCGCTTTGATGCCAGAGTTCATCACCTGTCGTCGTTTGCTTCTATCCCCGATTACGCGAAAAGCCCTTTCTCCAAAACAGGTGTCGATCTCGGATATACCATGTTCTTGAAAAATCACCTGTTGAAAACGGGTTTTGCCTATCAGCTGAACACCAACCGCTATTACGGGTTTAAAACCGACGACTTTCCGGATATCGACGAATCCGGCAACTTACTCAAACAGTCGTTTAACAGCCTGGAAGCTAACATAGGCCTGCAAAGCAACTATCAAAGCAATAAAAAACTACATCACGAAATCAACCTGACCGCGGGATACTATTTCGATAAATATAGTACCAACGAGAGCTATGTGCGCCTCGATTTTAATGCCTATAAAGCCTATGAGCTCACCGAATTGCTCAATTATCAACACCTTGGCATAAGCGGAAAAATTGATTTTGTGGGTGCTACCGACAGTCTGACCAGCTCCACCTCCACGCTTATCCACCTCATGCCCTATTTTAAGGGACATTACGACATGATTAATTTTACAGTCGGGCTTCAGTTTAACTTCCTAAACACCAGCGCCTTCGATTTTTACTTCTACCCCTATCTGCATGCTTCTGCAAATTTGGTTGAAGAAAGCCTTACCGCCTTTATTGGTGTTGATGGAGAAGTAAACTATAACGGATACAAAAAACTGACTACCGAAAACCCCTGGCTTAATCCTACCACCATCATGAATTGGGATCGTGGCCTGCATCTTTTTGCCGGGTTCAGGGGCAATATCGCTCACCAGATGAATTACAGCATTCAAGGCAACTGGACCAAATTTAATGCACTGTATTTCTTTGTAAACCAAGAATCGCCCTATAGCTGGATCATACCGTCGCCACAGAACATGATGAATGCCGCATACGACGCCGGCAGTCGCATAGGAGTGGAAGCCGAGCTGACCTATACCTTACAAAAAAACGTGAAGATCATGGCCGGGGGATCATTCTACAGTTATTCACTCGACTCGTTAAGCCAGCCTTACCACAAACCACTTTCCAGGTTTAATCTCGGGGCAACCACCAAAATTTCCTCCAAAATTACCTTAGAAGCAGAAATTATCGGATTTGGTAAAAGACATGCCCTCGACGTATCCGGCATTACCCCCACAGACGTCACCCTCGACCCCTTCATCGACCTAAACGCCGGAATAAGCTATCAGCTGAAAGAGCAGTTTGCAGTATGGCTTAACGGCACCAATTTGCTGAATAACCACTACGAAAGGTTTTATCAGTATCCTGTGCAAGGATGGCAGGTGATGGGCGGACTGACTTATAAATTTTAACGAAAAATATTTTTGTTAATAACCTTCATGCATATATTCTATTAGCCTGATACCATTATTATTACACGATTTTTTAAATCGTGGGAAACACGAATAATTTTGAAGGCTAAACCCATATTTTTTTTTACCTTTGCACTCCTATTTATAAAGGAAAAATATAGATATTGCCCTATGACAGAAGAAGAAAGAACCGCACACAATTCAGCGCAATATACGGCTGACAACATACAGGTCCTCGAAGGACTGGAGGCCGTGCGCAAACGGCCTGCCATGTACATTGGCGACGTGAATATTAAAGGGTTGCACCACCTGGTTTATGAGGTAGTCGACAACTCCATCGATGAAGCCATGGCCGGCTATTGCGACCGAATTGACGTAATTATCAACGATGACAACAGCGTAACCGTTACCGACAACGGGCGTGGAATCCCGACCGGGCTGCATGAGAAAGAAAACAAATCGGCACTCGAGGTGGTAATGACCGTACTGCATGCGGGAGGAAAATTCGATAAAGGCTCTTACAAAGTGTCGGGAGGTCTGCACGGCGTGGGGGTAAGCTGCGTTAACGCGCTGTCGATAAAGCTTGTAGCCACCATCGAACGCGAAGGCAAGATTTTCAGACAAGAATACAGCAAAGGAAAACCAATTTCCCCTGTTGAAGTGATCGGCGAATCGAAGAAATCAGGCACAACCATACACTTCCTGCCCGACAACAGCATTTTTCTGGTTACAGACTACGACTACAGCATCCTGGCTGCCCGTCTGCGGGAATTGTCGTTTTTGAACAAAGGCATTACCCTAACGCTTACCGACAAAAGGGATGAAAAGGAAGATGGAAATTACAAAACCGAACTGTTTTTATCTGAAAACGGACTGAGCGATTTCATCAGCTACCTGGACGAAAACCGCGAGCACTTAATCCAGGAAACCATCTCGATAGAAGGCGAGAAAAGTGGTGTGCCGGTGGAGATAGCCATGCAATACAACACCAGTTTTTCTGAAAATGTACATTCCTACGTCAACAACATCAATACCATAGAAGGAGGAACACACCTCTCCGGATTTCGCCGCGGACTTACCCGCACACTGAAAAGTTATGCCGACAAATCGGGGATGCTTAAGGCTTTGAAATTCGATATCAGCGGCGATGACTTCCGCGAAGGGCTTACAGCCGTTATTTCGGTAAAAGTAGCCGAACCTCAGTTTGAAGGTCAAACGAAGACCAAACTGGGCAACACAGATGTGATGGGCGCAGTAGATCAGATGGTTAGTGAAGCGCTGGCCAACTACCTCGAGGAAAATCCCAGAGAAGCACGAACCATTGTCCAGAAAGTAATTCTGGCTGCCACGGCACGCCATGCTGCCCGCAAAGCGCGGGAGCTGGTGCAACGGAAAAATGTACTTAGCGGCTCAGGCTTACCGGGTAAACTCTCCGACTGCTCAGAAAAAGATCCGGCTTTAACCGAAATCTACCTCGTGGAAGGAGATTCGGCAGGTGGTACAGCCAAACAAGGAAGAGACAGGAAATTCCAGGCGATTTTACCCCTGCGAGGGAAAATCCTGAACGTGGAAAAAGCCTTGCCACATAAAATATTCGACAGCGAAGAAATTAAAAATATCTATACCGCTCTGGGCGTTAGTGTAGGTACGGAAGAAGACAGCAAAGCTCTGAATCTGTCACGACTGAGATACCATAAAATCATCATCATGACGGATGCCGACGTCGACGGAAGTCATATCGCCACCCTGATCCTTACCTTTTTCTTCCGCCACATGCTCGAATTGATCGAACGCGGATATGTGTACATCGCTACTCCTCCTTTCTACTTAATTAAAAAAGGAAAAACCGAACGCTACTGCTGGACAGAAGCACAACGTGAACAAACGGTACGTGAACTGTCAGGAGATGGAAGCGAAAAAGGAATCCATATTCAGCGGTACAAAGGGTTGGGAGAAATGAATGCCGAACAGCTGTGGAGCACTACCATGGATCCGGCACGCCGGACGCTGCGACAGGTTACCATCGAAAACAGTGTGGAAGCCGACCATGTTTTCTCCATGCTTATGGGCGATGAAGTGCCACCACGCCGCGAATTTATCGAGGCCAACGCCAAATACGCCAACATCGACACCTAATCTGTTCTTAAAAAAACCTAAAAAACCCGTCATAAGCCATGACGGGTTTTTTTTAAACAATTTTATCAGAATCAACTCCGTTATCGACCAATAAATCTACTTTCGCACTACTAACTATACTTACACGATAACACACCAATGCCAAGACAATCGATCAACATAATACTCTTTCTGATTGCGCTGACTTGCACCTTGCTGCTACCAAAAACCACTTTCGGACAGCTGACTAAAATTATGGGCACCATCAGCGACAGCGCAACAGGAGAGCCACTTCCCTTTGTCAATCTGGTGTTTAAAGGAACTTCCATTGGTGTCACCAGCGACTTTGACGGGAAATTCGCCATCGAAACCACCAAGCCGGGCGACACCCTGGTGGCTACCTTCATAGGCTACCGAAAAAAAAGCCTGCCTGTAGCGAAAGGAAAATTTCAGGTGATAAATTTTGTGCTCAGCTCAGAAAATATTCTCCTCGAAGATGTTATCATCCGACCCGGCATCAATCCTGCGGAAGTATTGCTCGAGAAAATCATCAAAAATAAACCCCTCAACAATCCCGATCACTTCGATGCCTACCAATATGAAGCTTACACGAAAATTGAACTCGACGCCAACAACATCACCGAGAAATTTAAAGAAAGGCGGATTTATCGTCCTTTTCAGTTTATTTTCGACAATGTAGATACTTCCACGGTAAACGGAAAAACCTACCTGCCGATATTTTTAAGCGAAACAATATCTGAAGTCTATGCCCGAAAAGACCCACGCGGGTTTATCGAAATCATCAAAGCCACCAAGGTCTCCGGCATCAACAACCAAAGTGCGATGCAGCTTCTGGGTGATGAATACCTGCATACCAATATTTACGACAATTACATCGAACTTTTTCAGATGAATTTTGTAAGCCCTATTGCCAACGGAAGCCTGCCCTTTTACAGGTATTATCTGGTCGACAGTGCCTTTTTCGGCAAGGAATGGTGCTACAAAATCATGTTCAAACCCCGACATAAACAAACCCTCACCTTCACCGGAAATTTCTGGGTTCACGACACTACCTTCGCCATCAAAGAAATTGAAATGCGTGTGGCCAGCGACGCCAACATGAACTTCGTGAACGATCTGGTGATACAAAAAACCTTTGAACGGATAGCTGATGACCACTGGGTACTGAAAAGAGATTACACAGTTGGCGACTTCAATTTAATTGAGAACAACGAAAAGACATTGGGATTCTTCGGAAAAAAAACCACTTCATACCGCAACCACGTGATCAACCAGCCGAAAGACAACAAATTCTATCAGGCTGCTGTAAACGTTACCGTTAAAGAGGATGCAGGCGATCATCCTGAGGAATTCTGGACCGAAAACCGCCACGAAAACCTGACTAAAGACGAGCGCACCATTTATTATATGATTGACACGCTTAAAACCATACCTCAGTTTAAAACCTACATCGACATCATCGAAATGGTGCTTACGGGCTATTATGTAAAAGGCAAGTTTGAAATAGGCCCCTACGCTTCCATGTTAAGTTTTAATGCGGTGGAAGGAACGCGTTTTCGTTTCGGCGGTCGTACCAGCAATGCTTTCAGCAAAAAAGTCATGATCGGCGGCTACGGGGCTTACGGCACACTCGACCAGCGGTTTAAGTATGGTGGCAGTGTTCTTTACATGATCAATAAAAATCCCCGACGGGCCTTAAGTGGTTCCTTTCGTTACGACTTGGAACAACTTGGCGCTAGCCAAAACGCTTTTCGCGAAGACTTCTTTCTGGCCTTTCTTTTCAGACGACAACCCGCCGACAAACTTTCTTTGGTTGAAGAAATCAAGCTGAGCTACGAGCATGAATGGTTTACCGGTTTCAGCAATACCCTCACGCTGATGAACAGAAACTTATATCCGGTAGGAGGTTCTGTTTTTGAATTCCTGAAAGATGGTGTCCTCATTAAAGAAGATGCCATAACCTCTGCCGAAGTGGGAGTCAATCTCAGGCTTGCTTACAAGGAAAGGGTTTCGATGGGAGAATTTGAACGCATCAGCCTGGGAGCAAAATTTCCGATTTTGAATATCCGCTATGCCTACGGGATACCTAATCTTTTTAAAAGCGATTACGAATACCAAAAGGTACAACTGAGTGTAACCCACTGGTACAATGTATTTAATCTGGGATGGTCTAAATTCAGGGTTGAGGCCGGACAGATATGGGGCACCTTGCCCTATCCCCTGCTCAAGCTGCACGAAGGCAACGAAACCTACTTTTTTGATGAGTCGGCTTTTAACATGATGAATTACTACGAGTTTGTGAGCGATAAATACCTGAGTGTTTTTTACACCCACCATTTTAATGGTTACCTGTTAAACCGCATTCCGCTGCTGCGTAAACTCAAATGGCGCGAAGTGGCTTTTGTTTCAGGGCTGGTGGGTAGCCTGAACGAAGCCAACAGCCAATACAACTCGCCACACAAAACCGATGAGCTATACCCTTTGAGCAAGCCCTATTTTGAAGCCGGCGCAGGCATTGAAAACATTTTCAAAATCATACGTGTTGATGCCGTCTGGAGGCTCTCCTACCTCGATCATCCCGGGATTTCGCCCTTTGGCATCAGGGTAAGCCTGCAATTTACCTTCTAACAATGGCCAGGCAATACGTTACACTTCTTCACCTGTATTGATAACCACAACTTAAACAATGGTCTCTGTGTACGCTTAAACCTGAACCACAATGCCCGCACTTCCATTTCTCCTGCTCTGACTTCAAAAAGTATTCCAATCCCTTTTCTTTGATTGTCAGGAGGTTTTCAAACATGCTCATGCCATATTTTGTGCGGTAACGCTTATCGAGGTTTTTTAGGCGCTGACAAGGATATTTGGGACATTCGTAGCAGAATCCGGATTGAGTTTTGGCCAAATAATCGCAATTGACAACGGAACAACTTCTGCACACATTCGGTTTATTCTTGTCATCCTTTGTAAAGCACCCACTACACGGTTTCTTATCCCGAAGGTGGCCAATACATAGGCCACAATTCATTCCACATGGGGCAATCATTCCTGTGTATCTCAACTCGTTTAACATATTTCAATTACGTAAATCAAATTTAATTCACATTAAAAGGCTGTTTAATAAATGATTTCATCTATTCAATTGCTTTGGTCACGCTTACCGTGAATGAAAAAGAATTTCCATGAGCAGCTCTTATCTGTTGATCAACTAAAATCATGGCTTTTAAACAGTGTAAAATTAGGCATATTTTTGCTTGATAGTGCATGGTTTCGGTGGATGATTTCTAAGAAGCAGTGGTGTTTCTGAGACCTTGTGTGTTTTTAGCTCAAAAGGGGGCGAATTCGACTCCTTCTAAATTCATGAATATTATAAAGTTTCCCTCTCTCTAAAAACCAGTCGAGGTTCCGGAATACATCTGAGTTTTCGCGTGGTCTTTCAGCTCTTTTGAATTCTAATTTCCTTTCCATTCACTCCGTTCTCCCCCACAAACTCCTTTATCATAATAACCCTTGTATAAGATTAGCTTTTGTCACTTTTCAAAAAGTGGCCAATTTCATTATCTTTGCACCGCCTTCGCAGGCTTTGTTTAATAACAACCTGATCGTTTCATGAAAAAGACTAAAGTAGACCTCTCGACACTGCATTTGAGTAAAGAAGACATCCTCAACGACTACCGGATTGCCAACGAAAGCCGACAGGCTAGTTTGCTGGGGCGGCGTGAAGTACTGACCGGAAAGGCCAAATTCGGCATTTTCGGCGACGGGAAAGAAGTCCCACAGCTGGCTATGACACGTGCTTTTAAACAAGGCGACTGGCGCTCAGGATACTACCGCGACCAGACTTTTATGCTCGCCGCCGGTATGATGACACTGGAAGAAATTTTCGCTCAGCTCTACGGCGACACCGACCCTGAAGCCGCTCCCGCAACAGGGGGCAGACTGATGAACAACCATTTCGCTACGCGCTGCCTCGATGAAAACGGTGAATGGCTCAACCTGACTCAGCTTAAAAATTCATCGGCCGACTCCTCCCCTACAGCCAGTCAGATGCCACGCGCCCTTGGCCTGGCATTGGCCTCAAAACATTTCAGGTCGGCTGCACCATCGCCCGAAGCGGAAAAGTTTAGTAAGTCTGGAAATGAAGTCACCTTCGCCACCATCGGCGACGCCTCTACCTCAGAAGGTCACTTTTTTGAAACCATCAATGCCGCCGGCGTTATGCAAGTTCCTCTGGCAGTGTCAGTGTGGGACGATGGCTGGGGAATCTCTGTGCCAAACGAACACCAAACCACCAAAAGTAACATCTCCGAAATCCTGAAAGGTTTTGAAAAAGAGAAACATACCAACGGGCTATTAATTTACACAGCCCGGTGCTCCGACTACGCCGGTCTGGTGAAAACCTACCAAACCGGAGTGGACCTGTGTCGGAAGAACCACACCCCAGTTCTATTTCACATCAAAGGATGTACCCAGCCCCAAGGTCATTCTACTTCAGGATCGCACGAACGTTACAAAACTCCGGAACAACTCAAAACGGAAGCCGAAAATGATTGCATCCTGAACATGCGCAACTGGATTCTGGCGCAAGAAATTGCTACCGCAGATGAATTAGATTTTATTGAAAAAGAAAGCGTTAAGCGAGTAAGAGAAGCCAGAAAAAATGCCTGGAATAATTTTCAACAACCTATCATCGACAAGAAAACTGAATTCCTGAATCTGGTGGATATAACCACCTGCAACTGTGCCCAAACCACTGACATCGACCAGATAAAAAAAGACCTGGCGGCCATTGGCGAGCCGATCAGAAAAGATGTGATTTCTTCGGCGAAAAAAATATTGCGTTTGATTTGCAACAGCTGCAGCAACCCTGAGAACTCGCTAAAAACCAACGTAACGCAATGGCTTGAAAAAGAAAATGCCGACAGCGACCGACGCTTCAGCTCGCACCTGTACAGTCAATCACCAAAAGCTGTTGACAAAGTTGTTCCTGTAGAACCGGAGTTTGCAGCAGATGCTCCCCTTGTCCCCGGACGTGAAATCCTGCGCGACAACTTCGACTACCTCTTTGAAAACAATCCACTTCTGGTGGCTTTTGGCGAAGATGTCGGGAAAATTGGGGGCGTCAACCAAACTTACGAGGGCTTACAGGAAAAATACGGAGAGAACAGGATCTGGGACACAGGGATTCGTGAAGCCACCATCATCGGTCAGGGACTTGGTATGGCCATGCGTGGTCTCAGACCTATCGCTGAAATTCAGTACTTCGATTACCTGCTCTATGGTTTGCAGGTAATGAGCGATGACCTGGCTACCTTGCATTACAGAACCCGTGGAGGACAAAAAGCGCCTTTGATCGTGAGCACACGCGGACACCGGCTCGAGGGCATCTGGCATAGTGGTTCGCCCTTAAGCATGGTCAT
Organism: Bacteroidales bacterium UBA6244; assembly: GCA_002440885.1. Classification (GTDB taxonomy): domain Bacteria; phylum Bacteroidota; class Bacteroidia; order Bacteroidales; family F082; genus UBA6244. The sequence goes on along the minus strand of DJVY01000249.1, from coordinate 2,183 downwards.
CAATTCAATACGTGGCGTACATGTGGCTGTTCCGCGCAACATGACCCAGGCAGCAGGATTCTACAACACCTACCTCGATTCGGATCAACCGGTGCTGATCATCGAACCACTTAACGGCTATCGCCTGCGCGAAAAGAAACCAACCAATATCGGACAATTTAAACTCCCGGTTGGATATCCCGAAGTGCTTCAACAAGGACGCGATGTAACGCTGGTTACTTACGGTAGCTGCGTCCGCATTGCCGAAGAGGCAGTTAAACAGTTGCAGGACTTTAACATTTCAGTCGAACTGATCGATGTGCAAACCCTGCTCCCCTTCGATGTGAATCTGGTTATTGTTGAGTCGCTGAAGAAAACCAATAAAATCGTGTTCTTCGATGAGGATGTTCCCGGAGGTGCTACCACTTTTATGATGCAACAGGTGCTTGAAGGCCAAAAAGGTTATTTCTACCTTGATGCTCAACCCATTACGGTGACAGCAAAAGAACACCGGGCCGCATACAGCACGGATGGGGATTATTTTTCGAACCCCAACGCGGAAGATGTTTTTGATGCCATTTACAACCTCATGCACGAATACAATCCGGCCTTGTATCCAAGAATCTTTTAAGGAAAACAAGCCGTACCGTATAGTGCATTGGCGAGGTGATTGGCAGGTTAAACAAAAACACGTATTTTTGCACAAATAGTATAAAACGATGCGAATCAACAGCTTCATATCACTGGCCATGCTGCTCACACTGATGGTGTCGTGTGGCCGTGATGTAGCCGTTCGCAAGCAGGAAACCGTCCCTACACCTTCACCTGCCACTACTTCCTTTTCTGAGAAAAGCCGGATAAGTCCTTTGGAGTCCAAAAACATACCGGATATCGCTTCAAATACGGAAAGCCACATGCCCTATACCGCACGTTTACAACATCATGTGTCGGGTGTGGCAAAGCATAACATGAACCTGATCAACCATGCAAATCCGGTAAAAGTTAACACAACAACAAGTACCAGGAAAAACCCGGAGGAGTTATCGGCAGAAGACAAGAAAAACGGCAACCAGTTAAGGGTCTTGTTTGAAAACGACATCTTTACCAATACCGACTACTACTTTACCAACGGCGTAAACATCGAATTTACCACTTCACTTGCACGAAAAGGTTTTCACAAACTGCTGCCGGGTGTCTCACAACATCCTGACTTACAGTTTACCGGTTTTTCGATTACGCAAAACATCTATACGCCAACCAACCCCGATGTGGAAAACATCCTCAACAATGACCGTCCTTTTTCAGCTTTCTTAACCATTGGTCAGTTCAGAGAAACCTATTCTTTTCACCAAAATCTTTACATGAAAAGCCGGATTGAACTGGGGGTATTAGGTCCGGCCTCACTGGGAAAGACGGTGCAATCCTCCATCCATCAAATCGAGCCAGTGGGCTGGAACAACCAAATTGGGAACATGCCGTTGGTGAATTTTTACTTTTTTATCAGCAAGAGCCTCGCCGGCAACTCCCATTACGAGGTTAACCTGACAGGTGATGTGGCTGCCGGAACAGCATTTAACAGGGTCAGTCCGGGAGTTAGTTTCAGGACAGGTACGTTCACTCCCCTGCTCAAAGGTTCGGCCTCGATTGGCACAACACGTGCATGGCAGTATTGGTTTTTCGTCAACGCCTCGTCACGTATGGTGGTCTACGATGCTACTTTGCAAGGAAATATTTTTAAATCACGCGACCCTTATGTCATCGGACAAGACCAAATAAACCGGGTGGTGGCCGAAGCCTCCGCCGGGTTGGCCGTCTACAAAAAAAATGTTGGGCTGGAGTTTACCCTCCACTATATTTCGCCGGAGTTCGAGAAAGGCCGACATTTCCAATGGGGAAGCCTCTTTCTAATTATTGAGTTTTAATCAGACGCTGTTAAATGCCTATGAACAAAATAAAACCAACCAACGGACACGTCGGGAAAAACCAACTTCCTCCTGCGGAAGAGTTGAAATTTCCGGTGACCTTTCACCTGAAAACTTTTTTCGACCTGCAATACAGCGAAACTGAGAACAAAGCTAATATCGAATTGACCCTGAGTGCTCTGGACATTCCCTTCCGGTTTCTAACCACAAAAAAAAGCAGCAAAGGGAATTTCTCAAGCCTATCGTTCGAAATCACTATCAACAACAAACCCCTGATGGAGA
>DJVY01000138.1 GCA_002440885.1 Bacteroidales bacterium UBA6244 | reverse complement strand
CGCAATGTTGTATTGCGGGGGGGGGTAAAAACCTGTAAACAAGTTATTTAACACAACCAAACCCTTTTCAGGTTTCCCCATCATGCTGATTAACAGATTTAACAAACCGGCCTGGCTTCGCCGTACAAGCTTACCTACTTGTTGGCCATACAACTTTAAATCCGGTTTGTTACGACTTACTTCCATTTGGGGTTACGTTTTTTTGAACACAGGCTCTCGTTATAAAAAACATGAGTGCCTTATATTATATAGTGTGCAATTTCAAGGAGAAATTCTACCACTTTTTAAAAAGATTTTTCAATATTTATTTGGAGGGAGAGGTAAGTTGTTGGTTTGGTGGGGGTAATCACAGAAATTATTTTGTGTGCGCAGTAGGGAAAGTGGCATGGACTCTTGAGAAAAGCCCGGAAACCCCGGAATAAATTCCGGGGATACAAAGTCGGTCGTGCCTACGGCACTTGGGTATGTTGTAACTTTTCCAAAGTTTGGAACTTTGGAAAAGTTGTTGCGGTAAGGACAACAATCTTATCTGCCAGACTATCCGAAATAAAAAATCTAGACTATCTTTGGGCGATCATCCCATACAAAAAATGATTTAACATGGATAAACTACCGCTGCTGACAAACGATCCCTGGCTCGAGCCTTATAGCGAAGCAATCAACCGCCGTCACAGGCAGATAAATCTTAAAGTAGCCGAGCTAACCCACAATACGGGGCAGCTTACCGACTTCGCCAACGGGCATCTGTTTTTCGGACTGCATCGCTCAAACCACGGCTGGACTTTCAGAGAATGGGCTCCTAATGCCACAGCGATGTACCTGCTCGGCGATTTTAACCACTGGAAAAAAAATGAAAAATATAGCCTGAATGCCGTCGGAGAGGGCGTCTGGGAAATTTCGCTGCCTGCAAAAACATTAAAACACGGCATACTTTTCAAGCTGCTCCTGGAATGGGACGGCGGCGGTGGCGAACGTATTCCGGCCTGGACTACACGTGCAGTTCAGGACGAAAAAACCTATTTGTTTTCGGCTCAGGTCTGGAATCCGGCCATGGCTTTTGAATGGAAAAATAAAAAGCCACCGCAAGTTAAAAATCCGCTTATCTACGAAGCACATGTGGGCATGGCTACTTCGGAACATCGGGTGGGCACTTTTAGTGAGTTTACCGAAAAAGTATTGCCCCGCATTGCCCGTCTTGGCTACAATACCCTCCAGCTCATGGCCATACAGGAACATCCTTATTATGGCTCGTTTGGCTACCAGGTTTCCAGTTTCTTTGCCCCTTCGAGCCGGTTTGGAACACCTGAAGACCTGAAAGAATTAATCGATACCGCCCACGGATTAGGTATCAGCGTAATTCTCGACATCGTGCACTCCCATGCCGTACGTAACGAAAACGAGGGTCTTGCACGGTTCGATGGCACTGACTATCAATATTTTCATGCCGGAATTAAAGGCGACCATCCTGCGTGGGATTCGCGCTGCTTTAACTATGGAAAAAATGAAGTGGTTCATTTTCTGCTCTCCAATATAAAATACTGGATGGATGAATTTCATTTCGACGGCTTTCGTTTCGATGGAGTGACCAGCATGTTGTATACGCACCACGGACTGGGTGTTGATTTCAACAATTACGAAATGTATTACAATGGCGATCAGGATGAAGAAGCCATCACCTACCTCGCGCTGGCCAACCAACTTATTCACCAAATTAACCACAAAGCCATCACCGTGGCCGAAGATGTAAGCGGTATGCCGGGTATAGCCTCTCCCCTGTCGGATGGTGGCTTTGGGTTCGACTTCCGCATGTCGATGGGCGTGGCCGATTACTGGATAAAAATAATTAAGGAACGCGCCGACGAACAATGGCTCATGGGCGAGATGTTCTACCAATTGGTTAACAAACGTGCCGATGAACGTACCATCAGCTATGCCGAATGTCACGATCAGGCCATGGTTGGCGACAAAACCGTTATCTTCCGACTCATCGATGCGAAGATGTATACCTCGATGCGAAAAATTGATGAGGATATCATCATCGACAGGGGACTTGCTCTTCACAAAATGATCCGGCTGGTTACCCTGGCCACTGCCGGCGATGGGTACCTCACCTTTATGGGAAATGAATTCGGACATCCTGAATGGATAGATTTTCCGCGTCAGGGAAACAACTGGAGCTACGCCTATGCACGCAGACAGTGGAACCTGGTCGACGACAAAAAACTAAGATATCACCTGCTCAACGATTTCGATAAAGCCATGGTTCATCTGGCTAAAAAATCAAAATGGCTGGCCCATCCTACTTCTCCTCTCGTGCAAAACGACCATGATCAGGTGCTTATTTTTAGTCGTGCCGGACTCATTTTCGTGTTTAACTTCAACCCCACGCTATCGTTCACCAATTATGGGTTTACTGCTCCCGCCGGCACGTACCGCGTTGTGCTCAATACCGACAATAAAAAGTTCGGGGGATTTGATCGCAACGAGGACAACCTGACACACCAAACCACACAGGTGGGCGAGTCAACAGGCTTGTTGCTTTACCTGCCAAGCCGAAGTGCTATGGTTCTTGAAAAGTTGTAAACCATCGCTGTTTAATACACTTCTTCGAGCAATTCTTCCTTGTCGGGAATGTCGAACGAAAGATCGGTAGTTTTTACCCAGGAATACAACGTCGGGGCAATGGATTCGACGGGTTCATAAAAAATGGATTTCTGACACAGCTCTTTGGTAAACACACGCCTGCCCTCATCAAAATAATTGATGATGAAAATCAGGATGCTGAGGATTAAAGCACCTTTTAATATACCAAAAACTGCTCCTGCAAGCTTGTTGAAAAAGCCAAGCAACAGAATGTCAATCACTTTTTCGAGCAACTTGCCTACCGACACCACCACCAAAACAACTACGATAAAGGTAATGATAAAGGCGATGGCAGCGACATATTTGGCCTCGAGGGTAAACCAGTTGTTGAGCAAATCGGCAGTGAAACCCGAGAAATAAAAAGCAAAATAAAGCCCCAGTATTAAAGCCACGAGTCCGGCCACCTCAATTACAATCCCCTTTCTAAAACCATTGTAAGCAAACAACAGCAACGGAACGAGAAAAATAATGTCGAGTAAATTTATTTCCATAACTCAGCTATTTTGAAAATTTAAGTCGCCGGGTAAGTTCAGTTGAAAAAACAAAGTCGTTGAGTTCTTTATTGTCGGTATTTAAAATACCTTGGTGATCACCTTCCCACCACAGCTGACCTTTATAAATATAGGCAATTTTTTGTCCTATTTGCAACACCGAGTTCATGTCGTGGGTATTGATAACGGTAGTCATCTGGAATTTTTCGGTAAGTTCCGAAATCAGTTCATCTATCACCTCGGCCGTTTTGGGATCGAGGCCTGAGTTCGGTTCATCGCAAAACAAATATTTGGGGTTCAAGGCAATGGCACGGGCAATGGCCACCCTTTTAATCATTCCGCCACTGATCTCGGATGGATATTTTCGGTTTACATTTTCCAGCTTCACATCGAGCAGCACCTCGTTTACGCGGGCTCTTTTCTCTTCTAACGTCATGGATGTAAACATGTTGAGCGGGAACATCACATTTTCCTCCACAGAGTATGAATCGAACAGCGCCCCCCCTTGAAAGAGGACACCCATTTCTTTTCGAACTACTTTCTGACTCTTTCCTTTCAGATTCGAGAACAAGCGTCCGTCAAAGTTAATTTCTCCTTCATCGATATTGAGCAAACCAATACAGCACTTCATCAGCACTGTTTTTCCTGAACCACTCTGTCCGATAATCAGGTTTGTTTTCCCCTTTTCGAAGGTAGTGGATATATTATTTAGCACTTGCTGGCCGTCGAACGACTTGGATATGTTTTTTACTTCGATCATGTGAGCAGCATCTGGGTGAGAATTAAATCGAATACAATGATGAGTATACTACTGATAACCACCGCTTGCGTGCTGGCCTTGCCCACTTCAACGCTGCCGCCTTGCACGGTAAACCCCTTGTAGCCAGCAACCGAAGCCAAAATAAAGGCAAAAACCAGGGTTTTTATCAAGGCATAGGTTATCGAGAAGGGATCCCAAAACGACTGTAACCCATCGATAAAATCGACCGAAGTAACTTGTCCGGTGACGACTACAGCGAACCAACCACCAAACAAACCCACAGCCATTGAAAAAACAATAAGGATGGGATTGTACAACATGGCCGCGGTTATTTTGGGCAAAATCAAATAGTTGGCCGGGTTTATCCCCATTACCTCCAGGGCATCAATTTGCTGGGTTACACGCATGGTTCCTATCTCAGAAGCAATGCTCGACCCTACCTTCCCCACCAGAATCAAACTGATGATGGTAGGCGAAAACTCCAGAATCATCATCTGCTTGGTGGTATATCCGATAAGCCAAAGCGGGACAAGCGGATTATCAATGTTGTAGGCCGTTTGCAAGGCGATGATGCCTCCGGTAAACAGAGAAATAAAGGCAACCAATCCAATCGAACTCACGCCAAGTGCCTGAAAGTCAATCATCAGCTGCTTACGAAACACACGTCCTTTATCAGGTCGTTTGAAGGCCTGAAAAATGACAAGTAAATATTTTCCTACTTCAGAAATCATAAGCTTATTTTCAAGGCTAAAGTAAGTTTTTTTTATGTAGAGACTCCATATTTTATTTCAGTTTCTTTTTTAAGGAATTATTCAATTGAAATATGGTTACACGGAGTTACACAAAGTTTGCAGGAAGGTACACAAAGTTTGCACGAAGTTACACGAAGAAAAATGCTCCGTGCACCGTCGTGTTATTCCTTCGCGCACCTTCGTGTAATAACCCATAGCTCCAAATCCGTGCTTTTTTACCACATGCCCAAACACGAAATAAACGTAAAAAAACCCTGATTTATTGGACTTGGCATAGTCATTTATTTATAAACCTGAGGTCAGCAACCTACTGCAAGTCGCCATAATTCAAATTCATATCCTGCTGTTGGCGGTACAACACGGGGTTCTTTTTGTAATCGGTAACAGAAATTCCGGTTACATTTTTAAACTGCGTGCTCAGGTATTGTACACTGCTGTATCCCATCATAAAGGCAATCTCGCTCAATGTAAGCTCTCCTTCTTCAATCAATGCCCTGGCTTTCTCTATCTTTTGCTGGATGATGAACTTCTCTAAGGTGAGGCCTTCGTATTTTGAAAACACAGACGACAAGTAGGGATAGGTTTTCCCGAATTTTCCTACCAGGTAATCGGAGTTACGCACCATAGCGTTATAGGTGGTGTGGTGAACAAGCGTGATAACCGTTTGCCGGATATCTTCAACCAGTATGGCTTCCTTGTTTTTTATAACTGAAAAACCACTTGCCCCCAGCACCTCTTCAATCTTGTCAAAAGCAATTTCTTTGGAATTAAACTGTATGGAAACCTGACCCGGTTCTACACTCAACACCTGAACACCTATCTGTTCCAAATCCATCCTTACGACGCGCACACAGCAGTCGCAGTGCATATTGGTCAGGTGGAGATGCATTTTTTTCATTAACAACAAATATACAAACTAATTGATGAGGTTAAACGCAAAAATGTACTACTTGTTTTGTTAACAATAAAACAGGTAATTTGCAGTTTATATTGCATTGAAATCATACCGTAATTTATCATGGCGTATACTAAACTTTTTACACTTTCGCTTTTATTGTTACTTGGCCTTACACAAACTTCGGCTCAGGAAATTGGAATTGGTGAGTGGCGAACACACCTCCCCTACAGCAACATCATCGATGTAGCCCTGATAGATAACTCAGTGTATGCGGCTACTCCTTTCAGTATGTTCATCTATAATACTGAAGACAACAGCCTCTCGCGACTCGACAAAGTAGTAGGACTTAACGACGTGGGAATTAGCAAGATTGCCTACAACGAAAAAGCAGGCGCTTTGCTGGTGGCCTACAGCAACACCAACCTGGACATCGTCTACCCGAACGGAAGTGTAGTTAACCTTTCCGATATCCGCGACAAGGAAATCCTCGGAAACAAAACCATCAACAACATCCTGATTAAAGATAAACTGGCCTACCTGTCGTGCGGTTTTGGTATCGTGGTAGTTGACATGGAGCGCATTGAAATTAAAGACACCTGGTATATAGGCCCGGGCGGAAATGCTTTTAACGTGCTGGATCTGGCCTTTAACGACACTTCATTTTTTGCCGCTACCGAAGCGGGCATTTACACGGCTGACGTGTCGGCAACCAATTTGGCCGACTTTCAGGTGTGGGAAAAAGACCTGTCGTTGATATACCCAAACCTGAATTACAACCTGATTACCAACTTTCAGGGAAATATTATTGCCAATTATAACGGCAGCAGCTGGGCAACCGACACCCTGTTTATTTTAAATGCCAACGGCTGGGATTATTTCGATCGCGAGAATAACTTCACCAGATATCAGCTAAATGTAGCCAACGACCAATTGCTGGTAGTTCAGTCGGGAATAGTACATGTTTTCGACAATAATTTAACCAAAATAATGAGCATTTACAAGCCTTCCGACAGGTCGCTCAATCCTTTGTCGGCCACTACCGATGGTCAATTTTACTGGATTGGCGATGCCAACCTGGGCTTGGCTAAAGTGTGGAACGGCGGCTGGACAGGTGAATTTATTAAACCCAATGGTCCGGGCACGAAAAACGTATTCGACATGGACGCTGCCGGAACTCAGGTATGGGTGGCCTCAGGGGGATATCGCGCCGACTGGGGAAAAAGATACATGATTGAAGGTGTTTTTTCTTCCAACGAAGGTGTCTGGACAACACACAACCGTTTCAACACCCCTGCTTTTGACTCCATTTCGGATTATGTGTCGGTAAAAGTAGATCCGGCAAACCCCGACATTGCTTATGTGGGCACATGGGGTGGCGGACTGCTAAAATTCACCAACCAGGAACTTACCACCGTTTACGATGAACATAATTCCAGCCTCCAACCCTGGACAAGTGCGCCCAGTCTCACACTCGCCAGCGGCATCGATTTCGACAACAACCACAATCTATGGGTAGCCAATTCAGGCGCACCAAACCTACTCTCAGTGATGAAAACCAACGGCGAATGGAAATCGTTCAACATGGGTGGCGGGCTAAGTGGCATTGATATCAGTAAACTAATGGTTGACAGCTACAACCAAAAATGGATGATCAAACGATCGGATGGATTTGTTATCGTATTTACCGACAACAACACCCCCGACGATCCCACCGACGACAAAAGTAAAGTACTTCGGTCGGCAGCCGGGCAAGGGAAAATTCCCGGTAACAAGCTCTATTCCTTCGCCACTGATCTGGATGGCGAAGTATGGGTTGGAACCGATAAAGGGGTAGCCGTTTTTTATACACCTGAAAATATTTTTGCCACCGGTGTGAACTACGATGCACAGCAAATACTAGTCCCGCGTAACGATGGTTCCGGGCTGGCCGACATCCTCCTCGAAACTGAACTTGTAACAGCCATAGCCATCGATGGAGCTAACCGCAAATGGATTGGAACCGAACGTTCCGGTGCGTTTCTTTTGTCTCCCGATGGTCAACAGGAACTTCACCATTTTACCGCTGATAACAGTCCGCTGCTTTCCAATCAGATCATCAGCATCAGCATCGATCAAAATGGAGAAGTCTATATGGGTACAGCACAGGGGCTTATTTCATACAAGGGAACCGCCACTCCGCCTAACCCTCCCGGATCAAAGGTGTATGCCTACCCTAACCCCGTGCGCGAGACCTATCATGGGGATATTGCCATCAAAGGACTGGTAAGCGACTCTTACATTAAAATTACCGATACCTACGGCAACCTGGTGTACGAAACCCGCAGCGAAGGCGGTCAGGCCATTTGGGATGGTAAAAACTTCGATGGCCGCGACGTGACTACCGGCATCTACATGGTTTTTGCTTTTACAGAAGATAAAACCGAGAAAATCGTCACAAAAATATTGGTGGTCAGATAAAAAAAGGGCGCTCTTGACAAACAGAGCAAACTTTTTCTACATTTATAGCCTTAAAACTTAAAAGGCTATCACCATGAAGTCGATTTACTCCAAGGGTCATCCAATCTATTTGTTTGCCGCCGGATTTATCGTTATCGCAGGACTGCGTTACGCGGCACACATCATCAACCCGTTGCTCATGGCTGTTTTCCTGAGCATTATCATCTACCAACCTATCGATTGGTTTATAAAAAAAGGGCTAAACAGAACGCTATCCATACTCCTCGTCATGGTCAGTCTGGTAGGTGTACTCACCGGACTCAGCATGCTTATTAGCCAGTCGATGAGGCAGTTCACCACAAACCTTCCGGTTTACAAGGGCAAAATGAGTGTCGTCACCACGCAGGTTATCGAAACACTTAACGAAATGGGGTTGCACTTGTCGCAAGAGCAGGTACTTTCAAAATTTGGCGGAGGCAATGTATTTGGATATGCCGCCAATTTCCTCACAAGCTTGGGAGGAGTCATGGGTCAGATTGTTTTGTTGGTGCTGGTCATCGTATTTATCATCGGTGAAATATCGAGTTTTCCAATCAAGCTTCAGGCCATACTAAAAAAGCCAGACCAATCGATGATCAACCTGTCCATTATTTTTAAGAGTATACGCAACTACCTGGGCATGAAGACCATTACTGGGAGTGCGGCCAGTATTCTGGTGGCTATCATGTTACTTATTCTGGGAGTTCCTTACATCCCGATATGGGCACTGTTGGTCTTTTTGTTCAGGTTTATCCCCAACATCGGTTCCACCATCGCAGCCATTCCCATCGTTTTATTTGTTTTAGTTACCGATGGTCTTTCGGGGATGTTGTATGCGGGTTTAGGTTATGCAGCTATCAATTTTATCATCGGACAGGTAGTTGAACCGAGGTTTATAGCCCGTGGAATGGATTTAAGCACACTGGTGGTCTTTTTGTCGCTGGTTTTCTGGGGCTGGGTTTTTGGCGACATCGGCATGTTGCTCTCCGTGCCCATTACCATGGGATTAAAAATCAGTTTAGGAAGCCGCAAGCAAACCGAATGGATTGCCGTCCTGCTTGGCAGCGAAAAAAATGCCCGTGAGGCGTTGGCTCACAGGCATCAGCAAATCGTACCACCGACAAATACGCCGGATTAATTTAACCTATCAGCTGCATTTCAGCACCTGGGTCATTTGGTATTTCGCCACGTCCACATTAGGACCAGCGGTTACATTTTTATAAGCTTCACAAGCAGCGGCGGCATCGCCTTTGCCTTCGTTGGCTTGTCCCAGATTAAAATATATCTCTGATTTATCTTCCGTTTTCAGCTCAAGCGCCTTGTTGCCTGAAACAATGGCCTCGTCCCATTGTTTGGTTTTGTTGTAAGCCAGAAGCAGGTAGAAATAGCTGTTGGCATCGCCCGGTTCGTAACCAAACGATTTGTTGATGTGGTCGATGGCTTTGTTGGCCTCTCCACTTTGGAGCTCCTTTGCACCGGCAACTACCAAGGCATTACCAGCCGTTTGACGGGCCGCATCAGCCAATTTCTGCAATTTTTCCGAACCATCGCTTAGCGTAATCACCTGATCCATCTTTTCAATCAACTTGTTCAAATCATCTTTTTCTTTAAATACCAGCCCTTCACCGTATACGGCTTTGGCACAGGTTGGATCAATTTCCAAAGCCATTTCATATTCAGCATAAGCCTCGTCGAGTTTTCCCTTTTTTCGCATGGAATCGCCTACTTTGGTGCGCAACTGCGAAATCAGGTCGGCGGTTTTCGACTTCAGGTCGTCATCGCTGGTTTTTACGGCAAAAGCGTAACCTTTTTCAAGGGTGGCAATAGCCTCACTTATTTTTTTGTCTTTAAACTGGTCGACGCCACCACGATAATAGGCGTTTCCCAGTTGTTTTTCGATGTTTCCTTTTAGCTCAGCAGCGTCAGGGCCAGCCTTTTCGGCTATGTCGAGGGCCTGCTCATAAACCGGAATCGCGGCAACATAATTCTTTTCTTTTACCAACTCGTTTCCTTCATTGTACTTTGTTCCGGCCTCTTCTACAGTTTGAGCAGACAGTCCCCAGGCAAAGAGAACAAGGCCGATCATCATCAATGATTTCTTTAACATGTGCATAGTTTTTAATTAATAGTAAGTTTAATTTGAGGGGTGCAAGATACAAATAATCTTTAAAGTCGGTTTTTTTAGGCATTGATAAAAAAGTTTGCCTTGATCAACACAAAAAACTAGTTATCT
>DJVY01000244.1 GCA_002440885.1 Bacteroidales bacterium UBA6244 | reverse complement strand
TTTCCAATCCAATTATTATTCCTTAATCCTGCTCAATATCACTTTCGCGTAATCTTAAGAGTTGTTCACTGCGTAACAATAAAGTATCAATGTTGGAATGATTGTTTTTCAGCTTGTTTATTCTTTTCCCAAGGTGGTATTTATGCTTAAGCGAGATAGTTATCAAAAAATCAGCCCGCTTTTCACTGATTAACCTTGAACTATTCTTTCAAAACACCCGATTTTATTGGGGTTTCAGTATCGTTTCACATTTGTGATAACTCTTTGTTTTAAAATGAATTAATCGTTTGGAATCTAAAAAATAATTTATCATCTTCGCACTGTTAATACATTAACAAAGTATTATTATGAATAAACAGTATTATTAATTAAAATCCATAATGTATGAACGATGATCCCAATGGCTATCACATTAGCTTTTTTCGACCAACAACGCCCAGAGCCAAGGCCAACAGAACAATTGTTATTTGGCTGGCTTCAATTTGGGCCATTTCAATCTTCGGGTTTCAAATCTTGCTTCTGGTTTTGGAAAAGCCAACACCTGAGCCTGCTTATTTAGCGTTTCAAAGTGTATGGGGGGATGTGGAGGACAACTCCGCCGACAGAGTTGAAATACAGGAGTTTGGCAAATCTACCCTTTCTGTGCTGGGCAAGATTGCCATTTCTGATAGCGAAAAAGCTACTTTGGAAAATGCATTGAGTTGGTCAGTATATCAGCTTACGCCTGATTCGTTGAGACCTGCATTGGTAGCGAAAGTTCAGGGATTTGAAAAGACAAGGGCCGAAATCGTAAATATAACAAATCCGGATTATGTTGCAGCCCGTAACAGGCTTTCAATGGAGTTAAGCCCTGTTTTGGTGCTTGCCTCCAATGATGTCAGGAGAAATATACTCCCCCTGTCTTTACGCACCTCTTCAATGAAAGTGCTCACTGATGAAACCAAATTGAGCCTGCCTGACATTATGGAAAAATACTTGATTCATAACCAATCCGTTTTAACCGATACCAGGTTTTTAGGTTTTCCATTTCATTATTTCTATACCGCCGTTTTTCTATTGATTCTTTTTGTTGGCCTTTGCTGGGTTTATTGTGTGCTGATCGACCGGCTCGACGAAAAGCTCAAGACAATAGAATAGTGATAATTATTAAATCTGAAAACCATGAAAAAAATAATATTCCCAACGATATTGGTAGTTCTTCCAATGCTTTCGCAAGCTGCAACGGCGGCTACTCAACTTGATACCGGTTTTAAACTGGGTCCGGCGATAATACTAATCGCCATGTTATGTCTCTTTGTAATGGTGGGCTTTTTGTTCAGAGCCAAAGATACCGCCGATTTTTATGTTGCAGGAAATGGTATTTCCAGGGTCGGATCAGGTATGGCTATTGCCTCTAACTGGATGAGTGCAGCCTCTTTTCTTGGAATGGCTGCCCTAATGTATGGCACGGGATACCATGGTCTGGCTTATGTTGTAGGATGGACTGGTGGTTATGTGCTGCTGTTAATCCTTATGGCAGGACAAATCAGAAAATACGGCAAGTACACTGCCGCCGATTTTATTGGCGACCGATATTATTCGCAAGCTCTACGTACCGTGGGCGCTATCATTGCCATTTTAATCTCTATTTCATATTGTGTCGGGCAATTCGGTGGTATTGGTCTCATGTTTAGCTGGATACTTGGCGTTGATTATAATGTAGCTGTGCTGGTTGGTGGTTCTGTTGTGTTGGCCTACACTCTCATTTCCGGTATGTTAGGGGTGACAAAAAATATGCAGATTCAATATATTATTATTATTGTGTCCTTTCTCATTCCTCTTTTTATTCTAACCTACAAATTCGATTATTTCTGGATTTTGCCGCAGATTGGTTACGGATCGTTGGTTTCAGATATTGTGGCCGGTATTCCGTTAAACGAAACACATCAGTTGGTGAATTCACTGGGTCAGGATTTTGCCGTCGTTCCATCGCCTGAATACGCTATGCCATGGGATTCGGCCAGCGGACAAACTTTTTTCCAGTGGGTTGCGATTGCCTTTTCGTTAATGATTGGAACAGCTGGTTTGCCTCACGTAATTCAACGCTTTTATGTTGTGCCTAAATCGCATGATGCCCGGTGGTCTGTTGTCTGGGGTTTATTTTTTATTTGTGTTTTGTATTGGAGTGCCCCTGCCTACGCGGCTTTTGGGAAGATACTCTCTGCCAATCCGGAAGTGGGCAAATTAGCTAAAGACGCCATTGTTGTGTATACTGCGCAACTTGGAAATTTAAACCCATTGATTGTCGGGTTATTGGCGGCAGGGGGCGTATCAGCCGCGTTTTCAACTGTTTCCGGTTTATTGGTGGCTGGGGCTTCGGCTTTTTCTCACGATATTTATGTGAAGGTTATCAATCCTCAGGCCACTCCTTCGAGGCAGTTGCTTTTTGCTCGGTTGGTTACTATTTTAATGGCAATAATTGTTGGTGTAATTGCTTTACTTAAACTGGCCTTAATAGGGCAATTGGTGGCTGTGGCCTTTTCATTGGCAGGATGTACAATTTTTCCCCTGTTTTTGCTCGGAATATGGTGGAGTGGGTCAAACAAACAGGGTGCTATTGCCGGGTTAATTGCCGGAGGTTTGGTATCGGTAATTGCCCTTACCTACTTTATTGCTGATAAATATGGGATTGTACTCCCCGCCCATGACTTTATCAGCTACTGGCTGGGGGCATGGTATTTTGCCTGGATAGGCGCACCTCTTGCCCTTGTTGTCAATATCGTGGTGTCGAATATGACTCCTGAAACACCAATCGAAATAAGAAAATTCCTTATCGAAAAAGTTCATACCTGATGTTATTGTTTAAAAAGAAAACCACCAGAGCGCTGGTTATCATTATTAGTGCTCTGGTGGTGTTTACCTTGCTTGTAGCCTACTTTGTTTACAAAAACATAAACGATTCGGTTGATCCCCGAATTGTTAATGCCCGGACATTATATGAGGGCTACAACGGGTTGGCTCAGCGTAATGCCTTCGATTCCATTTACTTGCTATTGGATGAAATTGAGATGATCTACAATTGCTGCGATCATTACCGGAATTCATTTGAGGTAGGTGTTTTGTATAATAACCGCGCAGCTACCTATCTGACCATCGCCTTGTTTTCTGACTCAACGCTGATGAGTAAGAATGAGAAAGACTCTTTGGTTAATTTGTCTGAAGTTGCTGCCAGAAAAAGTATCCAAATCTATGAAGACTGGTTATCCATATTCAGGGATAAATCTCCTGAAGAGATCAGAACAATTGCTGCGGCTGATTTTTATACAGGTTTGGAAATGTACAGCCCCAAACAAAAGGCACGTTTTCTTAAAAGAAGAACCAAAGAAATAGAAACGGCTCAGTTGGAAACGCTTCGGCGACTTTCTGTGAGCTACACCAATTTGGGTATGGTTTACCGGCATCGCCTCGATTATGAGTCGGCTGCCATATGTTATAAAAAGGCCATCTTTCTTTGGGATAAAAACCTTACCGCAGAGAACAACCTTAACATTTTGTTTAACAAACCTGTACGTGAACGAAATTTCATACAAAAAATGTTTCCTTCAACACGAAAATAATATTGATTAAAATGAAAAAACACTTGAATAAAACGCTATTGGTTTTACTGGTTATGTTGTTTCATGGTGGAATTAGCACCTATGCCCAGAAAGCCGAAAACAAATTTTCTGTTAAATTATCCGGATTTGTAAAAAATGATTTCTTTTTCGACTCAAGAGAAACGGTGGCAGCGCGAGAAGGTCATTTTTTGCTGTGGCCAACGGCCGAATCTATCGATGTAAATGGCCATGATATCAACGCAAAATCCAATTTCAATTTTCTTGCCATTCAATCAAGGTTGAAAGTGGCAGCAACAGGACCTGATGCCTTTGGTGCAAAGACTCTTGCTGTAATTGAGGCCGATTTTTTTGGTCAGGCCAACGACAACATCAATTTATTCAGGCTCAGACTTGCCTTTATCAAACTCAACTGGAAGAGCACCGAACTGCTTACCGGTCAGTATTGGAATCCATTGTTTGTTACCGGTTGCTTTCCCGGAACAGTTTCTTTCAACACAGGAACCCCGTTTCAATCCTTTGCCCGCAATCCTCAGATTAGGATAACCCAACATTTCGGAGGACTTCAATTTATCGTGGCAGCTGTGGCACAACGCGATTTTACCTCACGAGGCCCTGATCCTGTTAATAATGCAGCCATTCTGGTTAGCTCCGAGTTTCTAAGAAATTCAAATGTGCCCGACCTGCATTTTCAAATTCATTATGGTGTTAAAAATGCTGAGTCAAATACCGATTTGCTCATGGGTGCAGGTGTGGCCTATAAAACCATTGTCCCCAGACTGTATTCTGTCGTCGGGACACAAAAATATCAAGTCGATGAAAAAGTGGGCGGACTAACTGCCATGGTTTTTGCCAGACTGAAACTTAAAGCTGTAACACTAAAATTGCAGGGGCGTTATGGTGAAAACATCACCGACTTGCTTGCTGTGAGCGGCTTTGCTGTTAAATCGGTGGAGGATACCATCACCGGAAAGCAATCGTATACACCGCTAAAAGGCACGACCGTTTGGGGAGAGATACATACGAATGGACAAAAAATTCAGGTTGGTATTTTTGCCGGGTATCATAAAAACCAAGGGACAAAAGAAGAAATGTCGAGTGCTGCAAATATGATCTACGGATTTGGAAACAACATTGAATCGATGTACAGAATTTCGCCACGGGTGGTTTTCTTTTCTAATAAACTCGAGTTTGCTTGCGAGCTGGAATACACTTCAGCAAATTTTGGCAGTAATTACGATGTACACTATATACCAGCTGACATCAGCACAACGGCTAACATGCGGGTTTTACTGAGTGCCAAGTACAATTTTTAGGGTTTATACGATCTTCAGATTTTAACATTTTAGCTTCTGGAATCAATTTTCTCGTTTGAAATGGATTAGACAACGCTCAATGAACTGATTTAGGGTTGGGAAGTCAAATTTCAAATAGTTTGTATATCAAAAGAATAATGTTTACTTTTGCCGCCCGATTTTAGAAGATGTGAAAAAGATGTTGGATTATATTATTCCCATTGCGGGACTTGGTTTGGGTAAACATCAATTTGTTTTTGAAATCGACTCAGCGTTCTTAAAACAGTTTCCTGCATTAGAAATTGAAGAAGGGCAGGTTTCGGTTGAAACAGAGATGGTTAAGGAGTCAAATCTAATCGACTTCAGCTTCAGGTTTATCGGGAGATTGCTTCTTCCCTGCGACAGATGTCTTGAGTATTTTTACTATCCCGTAGACCAAACCTTCAGGTTAATCGTAAAATATGGCGAAACAAGGGAGGAAATCTCTGATGAGATTCTCGTTATCCCGGCCAACGAAAGCCGCTTGGATTTAAGCCAGTATTTTTACGAGTTTCTTAACCTCACCATCCCCTTCAAAAAAGAACATCCGCTTGACGAAAACGGAAATTCAACATGCAATAAGGAAATGGAAGAAAAACTGAAATCAATGACCATCAAATCGGATGATTCACGATGGGATGCCTTGAAAAATATAGAATTAGATTAAAAATCAGAGTATAAATAACCATAAAGGAATTGTAAAATGGCACATCCTAAACACAAAATTTCGAAAACCAGAAGAGACAAAAGAAGAACCCACTATAAAGCTGAGGCTCCTCAACTGGCTACCTGTCCTACCACCGGAACAGTTCATGTTTACCATCGCGCCTATTTTGTTGATGGCAACATGTATTACAAAGGAAAAATGATTGTAGAAAACGCAAAAGCTGAATAGCAATTCGTTCCTTATACATCCTGAATCGGTATTTTTCTACAGAATCCCGGGTAAAGTTTACTCCTGATATTCATCTGTTGTCAGGAGTTTTTGCGTTATGCAAAGTAACATTTGCTGTTATAAAAATAACAGAAAACAGGGTGTCGGATAAAAATTAATACCTTTGCGGCCAACAAAATTTTGAAAAAATTGTCATTATGTCAAAAATCACTGCAGCCATAACCGGAATACAAGGATGGGTTCCTGAAGACCTGCTCACCAATAAAGACCTGGAAAAAATGGTCGATACCACAGAAGAGTGGATCATGACCCGCACAGGAATTCGTGAACGGCATATTCTGAAAGGTGAAGGAAAAGGAACTTCTGATATGGCAGCCGAAGCGGTATTAGGTCTGCTGAAAAAGACCAATACAAAGCCCGAAGAAATTGATTTACTTATTTGTGCCACGGTTACACCTGATATGGTGCACCCGGCCACTGCCAACATCATTAGCGATAAAGCGGGAATAAAAAATGCGTTTAGTTTTGACTTAAACGCGGCTTGTTCCGGTTTTTTATTCGCTTTGGTTACGGCGTCAAAGTATATCGAAAGTGGTGGTTATAAAAAAGTTATCGTGGTGGGTGCTGATAAAATGTCGTCCATCACCGATTATCAGGACCGCACCACCTGCGTTCTGTTTGGTGACGCTTCCGGCGCTGTTTTGCTCGAGCCAAACCATGAAGGATATGGTATTTTGGATTCGGCCACCTATACCGATGGTTCAGGCCGGATGCATCTGCATCAAAAAGCCGGTGGCTCTGCCCGCCCTGCTTCGCATGAAACGGTGGACGCACGCGAACATTTTGTTTTTCAGGAAGGGCAGGCTGTGTTTAAATTCGCTGTTACCCGCATGGCTGATGTGGCCGTCGAGATCATGGAACGCAACAACCTGAAATCTGAAGATATCGCTTATCTTGTTCCCCATCAGGCCAATATGCGTATCATTGAAGCAACAGCACGTCGAATGGGTCTGCAAAAAGACAAGGTCATGATTAACATTGAGAGGTACGGAAACACAACCAACGCCACCATTCCAATGTGTATTTATGAATGGGAAAATCAACTTAAAAAAGGAGATAATCTGGTTTTAGCTGCTTTTGGCGGTGGTTTTACCTGGGGCTCCATCTTCCTGAAATGGGCTTACGACCCGAAGTAGTGTAAATAATATTCAAAAGCCGTGCTTAGCGCGGCTTTTTTTATGCCCGTATGTTTATCTTTGGTGTAAAATTTTCATAGATGAGACTCTTTTTATTCAGTTTACTTTTTCCGCTTTTCCTGACTTTGTCCGCACAAGAGGATGAATGGCTTACCTACTACGAAAATCACGATTACAATGGCACTCCCCGTTACACCGAAACAATGGACTTCTGCCGGCGGCTGGCCACTGAAACCGACATGATCCACATCGATACCATTGGAATATCACCACAAGGAAGACCTGTGATCATGCTTGTTATCGACAAAGATGTAAATTTTACTCCCGAAAAGGTAAAACAATCCGGAAAGGCCGTACTGCTTGTGCAAAGTGGTATTCACCCTGGTGAGCCTGATGGAAAAGAGGCCATGTTGCTTATTTTGCGGGATATGGTGGTTGGAAACAAGGACCTAAGACTCCTGGATCATGTTACCGTTTTGTGGATTCCCATTCTTAATGTCGACGGCCACGAGCGATACAGTCCGTATTCACGCATTAATCAGAATGGGCCAGAAGAAATGGGATGGCGTACCAACGCCCAAAACCTTAACCTGAACCGCGATTACCTCAAAGCTGATGCTCCTGAAACCCAGGCCTGGCTGCGGGCTTTTAACCGCTGGCTTCCCGACTTTTTTATCGATTGTCACACAACCGATGGCGCTGACTATCAATATCCAATCACCCAGTCGATGGAAACTTTTGGTAACATGGATGCTGCCCTTACCCTGTGGCAACGCGATGTGTACCTTCCGGCTGTGGAATTGAAAATGGATCAAGCCGGATTTCCCATGTTTCAGTATGTAAGCTTTCGCCGATGGCATGATCCGCGCAGCGGACTGTATGTCAGGGTGGCCTTACCTCGCTTGTCGGAGGGATATACCGCCATTCAAAACCGCCCCGGACTACTTATTGAAACCCACATGCTTAAACCTTACAGGGTTAGGGTTGAATCGACCCAAAAATTAATCTTGTCGACCCTGGAATTGCTGGATAAAGAATATGTTACCCTGAAAGAGCTTAACCAGAAGGCCGATGATTTCTGTGCTTCTGAAAGTTTTCGAAAAACACCGCTGGCACTGGATTTTGCAACCAGCTTCAGCGACAGCGTGATGGTTGATTTTCTGGGTATAGAATACGATCGGGTGACCAGCGACCTGAGTGGTGGTGATTGGTTCAGGTATGGTGAAAAACCCGAAACATTTGTGTTACCAATGTTCAACACCATCCTGCCCTCTTATTCGGTTAGGTTGCCCGAAGCGTATATTATTCCTCCTGAATGGACTACGGTTATCGAAAAACTGAAACTCCATGGGGTGTCGTTTCAAACACTTGCACAAGCTGTTGATGTAAATGTAAACAGATACAGGCTGAAAAACTATGCCTGGCAGAAAACCCCCAACGAAGGCCGTCAGGTGATGCTGAAACTTGAAGTGGATGAATTTACTGAAACAGTGTCCTATCCTGCCGGATCGGTGTTGGTTTTAATGAATCAGCGTACGGCCCGGGTTATTGCCCACATGCTTGAGCCCAAAGGCCCTGATTCATTTGTTTACTGGGGTTTCTTTAATGCCATTACCGAACAAAAAGAATATGCTGAAAGTTATTCCATGGAAAAAATTGCCCGACAGATGCTTCAGGAAAACCCCGATCTGAATCAGCAGTTTACTACATGGAAAGAAAAAAACCCCGAGTTGAGTAAGAGTTCCTATGCCGTGTTAAACTGGTTTTACCAACAGTCGCCTTGGTGGGATGTTCAAAAGGATTTGTATCCTGTTGGACGCATTATGAATAAGATTGATCTTCCTGTAATTGAATAATCCGGGTAATTGACTAATTATTCAGTTTTAATATTAATTTAGCTGATAATTAACTCATGTGCTATGATCGAGAAACGCTTTACTGATTATTTGTCTGATGGAATCAGAAACAACTGGGATACCAAGGGTTTGTCTGATTACAAAGGCATTACACTCACTTACAACGAGATTGCTCACCGAATTATTAACTTACAGTTTATTTTTGAAGCTGCCGGCATGCAAAAGGGCGATAAAGTGGCGCTGGTAGGCAAAAATTCTGTCCACTGGGGAGTGGTGTATCTGGCTTCTGTTTTATCCGAACTGGTTATTGTTCCCATTCTTCCCGACTTCAAAGTGGAGGCTGTTGAACATATCATTAACCATTCTGAATCACGGTTGCTTTTTGCCTCCGATCAGATGCGGGGGGCAATAAGTGCCGGGAACATCCCTCAAATCGAAGCTGTTTTTTCCATCGAAGAGCTAAAGGTGGTAAGCACAAAAAATGACGCCATTAGAAAAGCCTGTGCCAACAAACGACTTATTTTCGAGAAAAAGTATCCCTTCGGGCTGACAGCCGAACTGTTTCAACCTGAACCTGTTGATAATGGTAAACTGGCTGTAATAAGTTATACCTCCGGAACAAGTGGTGTTTCAAAAGGAGTGATGTTATCGCATAACAGTTTGGCGGCCAACATGCAGTTTGCCCAGCACAACATGCCGCTAAAATCTGAAGATGACATCGTTTCGTTTTTGCCACTTGCTCATGCTTTTGGATGCGCGTTTGAGTTTTTGTTTCCATTTACGCTGGGGTGCCACATTACTTTTCTTACCAAAACACCCTCTCCACAAATCATTATGGAAGCTTTCAAGGTGGTTCGTCCCCGCTTGATTTTGTCCGTTCCTTTGGTCATCGAAAAGATTTATAAAAAGCAGATTTCTCCTCTGTTGAAGAAACCTGCGATAAAAGTGATGATAAACATACCGGGACTTAATCAGCTGCTTTACAACAAAATAAACAAAAAGCTCACCCAGGTTTTTGGTGGAAACTTTACCGAGTTGGTTATTGGAGGAGCCGCCTTAAGTCACGAAACAGAGCAGTTTTTCCGAAAAATCGGATTTCCTTTTACTATTGGTTACGGCATGACGGAGTGTGGGCCACTTATAAGCTATTCGGGTTGGAAAACTTTTAAGCTGGAGTCGGCAGGAAAAACAGTCGGTACTCTGGAGGCCAAAATCGATTCGGCAGATCCACAGCGTATCGAAGGCGAAATTTTGGTTCGTGGCGAGAATGTGATGAACGGGTATTATAAAAACCAAAAGGCTACCGATGACGTGATCGATAATGAAGGATGGCTTCACACGGGTGATATGGGATTGATCGACGATGAGGGTGTTATATTTATTAAAGGACGAGTAAAAAACATGATACTCGGCGCTTCCGGTCAAAATATTTATCCCGAGGAGATTGAATCGGTGATCAACAACAGACAACTTGTACTCGAAAGTGTTGTGGTAGAGGACAAAGGAAAAATAGTTGCAATGGTTGTTCCTGATCCTGATGTGATGAAAGCCAGAAAGCTGACGAAAGAGGAATTGCCCGAAATATTTGAGCGCTACCGCAAAGAGGTTAACAAAATTCTTCCTGGTTATATGCAGGTCTCCAAATTCGTTATTCGTGAAGAAGAGTTTGAGAAAACACCTAAAAAGAGCATTAAAAGGTATATGTATGTAGATTAACCGATCAAAGGTTGCTCCTTCCATTTTCCTTCATCAAAGGTCATGGTTGAGGTAAACCCGAAGTCGATTAAATGTTGCTGCACCTCAGCGAAGCCCAGATTGAGTTCTTCGGGCATGTGCGCATCGGAGCTGATTAAAACCGGAATATTCATTTCTTTTATCTGTCTCAGGGTAAGGTGGTCAGGAAAATAACTGTCCGATCGCTTTTTGTAAATTCCACGCGTATTTATTTCAACGATAAGCCGATGTGCCTTAACCAGTTCCAGCGTTTGCATCACCAAATCCTGATACCAGCTTTCCTCCACAGTAAAGAAACGGTTTGCGTTGTGCATCTTGATCTTATCCATATGACCTAACACGTCAAAGGCTTCTTTTTCAATCATTTCGTTGGTTTGAAAAAAGAATCGCGAAACGGCTTCACGGATATTTCCGTTAAAAAGGGCGTGCAGTCCTTCATCGTAAAGTCTGCGCTCAGGCCCGTCGATAAACCAAAGCTCATCGCCATGTGATGGGGCAACCAGATGCACAGACCCGATACTGTAATCCAGGTTCATCCGGTTGGATACGGTTGAGAAATTTTCGGTAATGCCCGGGATAAAGTCCTGTTCAAGAGCGCGGTATATTTTTATCTCCGCGGCGTATTTCGACTTCAGCCTGTCAATCTCGTTCACATATTCATTTTCGCGACGTTGGGGCAGGGCATAGTAAGTACTAAATGGTAATGGCGAATGTTCGGTAAACCCGATAGCGGTAAACCCAAGCCGGATGGCTTGAAGTACATAGTCTTCCGGATGATTTTTACCATCCGAAAATAATGAATGCTGGTGAAAATTGGCTTTGATCATGTGTAGAATACTTACTCCCTGATTTCTCCTATCAAAACGCCCGATATACTCCAGGCACTAAAACTTCCTCCTTCGGGTTTGCCCATCGGAATGGCCACCTTGAAATTCAGCGTGTCGTTTTTTGGATTACCCAGCGAAACAATGTAGGGGGGCGTTGCCGTGCCCGGACACCAGTTTGATCGACTCAGGTCGCTGGATGAAAGTCCGTTGCTAAAGTTGCCGGAAGCCGGATTGAGTAACCGGTAAGTAGCACAGTCGGAGCGCCAGGGGATATGTTTGAAAATCAAACTGTCGTTAACAAAAATTTCATTTGGTTTCGGGTTGAATTCATCGCCGTTTCCCCAGCCGCCATGTCCGGTGGTAGTATAGTAGAGCTTAAGGTTTTTTACGTTTTCCGGTATGGCTACACTTACTTTCAGCGAATCGTACAGGAACAGGGTAGGATAATTCTGACCTTGCATCTCCATGATATTTAAGGTGTTGAAAATGGGCTTAACCCAGTATTGCGGAGGGTTTTCTTCAAAAGCCGGGTAAATATTCAACGCTAGACTGGCGCGATGTCCTCCCTTGTCGTAGTTGCCTATAAAAACACCAATCCAGATTTCTTCGGGCAAGTCCTGAAGCAGCGGCGTTACCTCTGTAACGTAAGTGCTCGAATCAGACCAGGTATAACCTGCAATATCCACACGGTCATTAAAATGGCTTACCCCAAAAGTGGTGAAAAAGCGCATGATTTCAAGAGGTGGTTCGTAATTTTCCGTCGCTGTAATTCCTTGATAGAAAATGCTGTCGTTCAGGGTGTACACAGGCAATCGATCAAGACCATATTTTAAAGCCTCCAGCAATTTCTGGTTTTCAGGTGAAATTACAAAAACAGAACCTGTGCGGTCATAGGCGTCACCGTTCGACTTAACCGTCAGGTTGGCAAAGATTTGTTTGTCTTTTAAATCGGGTATATTTATCTTTTTTAGCAAGATGGTTCCATTTCCATAACGGAAGGTTTGTCCGGCAACGTCCTCCTCAGGATTAACAATTGAATCACCGAAATTTATCACTTCATTGTTGAAAACGGGTAAACTAACATATCGGTTTTTAATTTGCAGGGCATTGAATTCGGCTTTGGTTACTTCACGATAATTGTTGATATCCAACAGGTTTTCTGGCGGGGACGTCTTTTCAACAGAAACAGCCTCCATGGTAAAATTCCCGTTTCTGACCACTTTTAGCACCAACCCATAGCCCGGCATAACCACCGGATACGGAGAACCCAAAATGCCCAAACTGTCAGTAAACCACACTTCAATCTGGTTTGAATAGAGTTTTAGTCTGGCCTTCTGGCAAACCATACCTAGGATGGTATCCGTTTCCGGAAGCATTTCAGGAGTCTCTAATTCTGTCCAGGAGGTGCTGCGTTTTACCGTATCTGATTTTAGAAACAATAGTTCCACATTGGTTTTTTTTGCCAAATCGATGACACTTTTCGGCACTTCTTCGTTATACGACAGGTAAGTCAGCTCATTGGCGTTTTGTAAAACCAGTTGCTGATTTTCAATTATTTGTCCGTTCGATGAAAGTCGGTAGCTGATGTGCCAGGATTCTTGTTGCGCATAAGTTGAAGCGCCCAAAAACAGGCACAACATTAAGCTTAGTAATTGGTATTTTATTCTCATTGGCTCTTACACTTTACATCAAAGTCATGGTTTTGGCTTTGATTTTGGCGGCCACGAAAATACGACATTTACTTTTGCTATTATTTCTTTTGGTGGGGCAATGTTTAACAACAGGTTAAAAATATTGTGTAATTTGGCATCCGAATTAATGAAATAACTAAAGCCATGGCAACAATCAATCAAAAGGACATCAAGTGCGACATTTGTCCTATTAAAGCTAAATACGACAACAATCCGAAATCTTTTGTTGGACGGTTTTGGCGGTGGCACATCAATTTTTGCCCGGGGTGGAAGGCGTATATGAATTCGCTCCCGACAGAAGAAAGGCATAAAATTGCTTCGCACTACCAGCAACAAAAGTACATGAGCTGAAAGCTTGATTAAAAAGAAAAGCAATTGAATCCGGTGTGAATACCGGAGAAATGGGGGTTAGATTTGGATTTCAAAGTTATCCCAGTCGAGGCTAACGTTAAACTTCTCCCGAAACGAAAGCAGTTCCTTTGCCGATAAGCTGGCCGAAAGAGCTGATGCACGGTCTGTCGTGCCTTCTGTCAGTATTTGACCCTTGCTGTCGACAAACATGCTGTCGCCCTGATAATCAATATCAAAGGCATCTTTTCCCACCCTGTTTACGCCGATAACATAAGCCTGGTTCTCGATGGCACGTGCGATAAGCAATTGTCGCCATGGATAGCTTCTGACCGCCGGCCAGTTGGCGAGGTAAATGGCCAGGTCGTACTCATATTTGTTATTCACCAACCGGTTTTTACTCCACACCGGAAATCTTAAATCATAACAAATCATCGGCTTGATACGCCAACCATGCAGATTTACCAAAAGGGGCGCTTCTCCGGCTGTTATGTGTTCATCTTCACCTCCCATCGAAAACACATGGCGTTTTTCGTAACGTTCAAAACTTCCATCCGGGCTCATCCACACCAGGGTGTTGGCGAAACCACGGCTGTTTGCCAGAAGCAAGGTTCCGGCTATAACAGCCCCTGTTTTTTCGGCTATCGTTTTCATCCATTGTATGGTTGCACCCTCTGTGGTTTCGGCAAAATGAATGGGAGAAACAGGAAACCCGGTGGTGAAGGTTTCCGGTAAAAGAATCAAATGGTGTGCATCAAAATTAAGGTCGATTTGCTCTGCAAAATGCTTCCGGTTGGCTTCTGGGTTTTCCCAGAAAAGATCCGATTGCAGGGCAAGTATTTTTAAATCTTGCATAACATTTCTCCTGCTTTACGAAGGGTTTCTTCGGTTTTGGCAAAACAGAACCTAAGGGCATGGTTATCTGTTTTTTCGCGGTAGAATGGCGATACCGGAACAGCCGCCAGTTTGTGCTCTTTTACCATCCATTCGGCAAATTCCATTTCTTTTTTGTCGGAGATGGCGCTGTAATCTAAGAGCTGGAAATAAGTTCCATGGCAACTTAAGGGTTTAAACCGGGAGTTCTTGATCACCTCCAGAAACAGGTCTCGTTTTTGTTGGTAGAATTCTCCCAGATGAAGATAGTTTTCAGGGTTTTTTAAGTATTCAGCCACAGCATGTTGTACCGGAGTGTTTACCGCAAAAACCAAAAACTGATGTATCTTACGCACTTCCCTGGTAAGTTTTTCAGGAGCAAGTATAAAACCGGTTTTCCATCCTGTGGTGTGGAATGTTTTTCCGAACGAACCAACCACCAGACTTCTGGTAGCCAAATCAGCATATTTACATACACTTTCGTGCTGGAGACCGTCGAAAATCAGGTGCTCGTAAACCTCATCGCTCAGCACCACGATATCGCGTCCTTGCGTGAGGCGTTGCAGCATTTCCATGTCCTCGCCGCTAAGGATGCTTCCGGTAGGATTATGTGGCGAATTAATAATAATCATGCGTGTTCTGCTCGATATCATCCGCGTTACCTCTTCCCAATTAATTTTATAATCAGGAAACCTGAGCTGGGCATGTTTTACAAGTCCTCCGTTAACAATAATGGCGGGAGCATAGCTATCGTAGGCGGGTTCAAAAATAATAACTTCGTCGCCTTTATGTACCAGGGCCGAGATGATGGTATAAATGGCCTGGGTTGCTCCAGCGGTGATGGTTATTTCTGTTTCCGGACGATAAACCACGCCGTAGGTTTGCTCAAATTGCTTCGCGATAGCCTGCCTTAAGGTCAAAACTCCCGGCATAGGGGCATATTGATTGAAACCTTTTTTCATGTAGTGACTGACCAAATCAATCAATTCTTCTGACACCGGGAAATCCGGAAAGCCTTGTGCCAGGTTTAAAGCTTGGTGATCGGTGGCCAACTGTGTCATTACTGCAAAAATCGAAGTACCGGATTGCGGTAATTTGGAGGTGATATTCCCAATGTAATCGTTCATGGTTAATTTTTTCTGAAAGCTACAAAAATAGGTAAAAGTAGGGAGTATTTCTATCAATTTTTGTCTTCCGTGTAATTCTTTGGAATATTTGGCTTGATTAACAGCCTCAGGGTTTGGTTGTAAGAAAAATAGTTCCACACCCAGTCCCACATGATGAAAAACCTGTTTTTCACGCCGATAATCGACATGAGATGCACCGCCGACCAAAGAAACCAGGCCACAAATCCTTTTAAGTGTATTCCGGGCAAATCGGCAACAGCCTGATTACGGCCTACCGTGGCCATCGATCCTTTATCGGTATACACGAATTTTTTCCAGATTTTATTGTCTTTTTCACGCAACAGATTGGTGGCCAGGCAGTCAGCCTGCTGTATGGCTACCTGTGCAACTTGTGGATGTCCTTTGGGTGTGGTTTCGTTTTGCATGAGGGCTATGTCGCCCAGAGCGAAAACATGTTCCAATTCCACCACTTTGCTGTATTCGCTGGTTAACAACCTCCCCGCATTACCAAAGCAATGATCGGGTATTCCGGTGATTTGTACCGCCTTTATGCCGGCTGCCCAAATAAGTGTGTGGGTGTTGTGTATGCTGCCGTCCTGCAGTACTACCTTACCCGGGCTGGCATCCACGACACGGGTGTTGAGTAACACCTCTACATCCATGTTTTTCAGGTATTTGGCCACCTGGTTTCCTGATTTTTCCGACATGCCGTTAAGCAACCGGGGTGAACCTTCGAAGAGGTAGATTTTCATCAGACCGAAATCCAGTTCAGGATAGTCTTTTGGCAGAATGTACTTTTTCATTTCGGCCAAAGCGCCTGCCAACTCTACTCCGGTTGGTCCGCCACCTACGATAACCATGTTCAGGTAGGCAGCCATTTCATTCGCGTCAATTTGGTTGAGCGCACGTTCGTAGTTGGTTAAAATGGTGTTTCTGATTTGAATGGCATCCGAAACCGACTTCATGGTAAGGGCTTGATCCTGAATCTGGCTGTTTCCAAAAAAGTTGGTCTCACCGCCTGCTGCAATCACCAGAAAATCGTATGGCAAACGTCCAATACTGGTAGTAACCTCCTGTTTTTGAGGATCAACAGATAGCAATTCGGCAATACGGAAGTGAAACCCTTCCTGTTTTTGAAAAAGCACCCTCAGTGGAAAGGAGATGGCGCTGGGTTCCAATCCGGCCGTTGCTACCTGATAGAACAAGGGTTGAAATTGATGGTAGTTGTTTTTATCCAGGATAACCACCTGATAGCCTGAATTAAATAACCGACGGGCAAGTCGTAGTCCGGCAAATCCGGCTCCAATTATCACAATGCGTTTGTATTTAGGTAGCGGTATATGAGCAATAGTATTCATTAGCAGAGATTTAATAAAATCGTAATCGAAAAGTGCAAACCATTGCAACAATACAAATCTTCTAACTATTTTAAGATGTTTTATCAGGTTATTTTTGAGCAATTACACGATTATGATAAGGAGTTTACTAATTTTGTCACCTGTTCTCATTACTAACGAAACCAATACATTTGTCATGAAAAATATTGATAACTACGATTTTAGAAATAGAAAAGTAATAGTACGTGTCGATTTTAATGTGCCGTTGGATGCCCAGCATCACATCACCGATGACACCCGCATAAAGGCCACCATTCCTACCATTCGTAAAATTTTGCAGGGTGGGGGTTCTGTGATATTGATGTCGCATTTGGGCCGGCCAAAGTCAGGTCCTGAGGATAAATTCTCCTTGCGCTATCTTGTATCTGATTTATCGGCTAAGCTGGGAACTCAGGTACTTTTTGCAGATGATTGCATTGGCGAGTCAGCACGCCGGTTGGCGGCAGGCCTGGAACCCGGTCAGGTGTTGTTGCTCGAAAACCTGCGGTTCTACAAGGAAGAGGAATCCGGTGATGTGGCTTTTGCGAAAAAACTGGCCGATTTAGCCGATGTTTACATGAACGATGCCTTTGGTACGGCACACCGTGCCCATGCTTCTACGGCCATTATAGCCCAATTTTTTCCCAACGACAAATTGTTTGGTTATGTGATGGGAAGTGAGCTTAAAAGCATTAACAAAGTGCTTAAAGATGGCCATAAACCCGTCACCGCCATTTTAGGCGGGGCTAAAGTTTCCGGAAAAATTGAAATCATCAACAACCTGCTCGATAAAGTCGACAACCTGATCATCGGTGGAGGCATGATGTTTACCTTTGTGAAAGCCATGGGTGGAAAAACAGGTAATTCGCTTGTAGAAGATGATCTGATTGAAACAGCCAAAGCGGCCATGAAAAAGGCCACCGATCTGGGAGTTAATTTCTATCTGCCCTCCGACGTGGTTATTGCCGACAAATTTGACAATGAAGCCAACCGCCAAACCTGTAAAGCCGATGAAATACCTGATGGATGGATGGGATTGGATATCGGACCTGAAACCATAAAACAGTTGAGGCAGGTTATTTCCGATTCATCGACCCTGCTTTGGAACGGTCCGATGGGAGTTTTTGAAATGGATAATTTTGCTCATGGGACAATTGAAATAGCCAAAGCCATTGCTGCTGCTACCCAGAAGGGTGCTTTTTCGCTCGTTGGAGGAGGCGATTCGGTGGCAGCCGTAAATAAATACAAACTGAATGATCAGGTAAGCCACGTTTCTACCGGTGGAGGAGCCATGCTCGAATACATCGAAGGTAAAGTTTTACCCGGTGTGGCCGCCGTTGAAGAATAAACGGTTGGAAAACTAATTTTTTTTTTTGACCGGTTGCTTGTTTCAAGTAGCCGGTTTTATTATTTACTCAAGTTTAGCATGTAATTTTTTGAGCTATTATATATGACAGTCAATAAAATATGATTATATTTTAACCTTCGTGTCACTTCGTGGCTTCTTTGTGATTCTTCGTGACATAGCTAATAAGTTGTTACACAGAGGT
>DJVY01000128.1 GCA_002440885.1 Bacteroidales bacterium UBA6244 | reverse complement strand
GTTTCGGCTTTTTTGTTTATTGATTGTTTCTGGTGGATGCGTTATGAGTTGAACTTTGCTTTGAGGTACTTACCTGTGTACGACATATCGCACGCGATGAGATCTTCCGGCACACCGGCAAATACAAGCCCACCACCCTGATCACCTCCTTCAGGGCCGAGGTCGATGATCCAGTCTGCCGACTTGATGACTTCGCCATTGTGCTCAATAACAACCACAGAATGACCTATTTCGATGAGAGCGTTTAACGAAATAAGCAGTTTGTTGATGTCGTGAATATGCAATCCGGTAGTCGGTTCATCAAACACAAACAGGGTAGGGGAGTCGGTAGTGCCTTTTGCTAAAAAGGAAGCTAACTTAACACGTTGGGCTTCGCCACCGCTTAGCGTATTCGACGATTGACCCATACGGAGGTAGCCTAAACCAACATCAGCCAGAGGTTGTATTTTTTCAAGAATCTTTTTTTCGGTAGCATTTGGTTTTCCTGACCCGTTGAAAAACTCGAGAGATTGGTCGATGGTCATATCCAGAATGTCGGCGATATGTTTTTCGCGGTATTTCACTTCTAACACTTCTTCCTTGAAGCGCGTGCCATGACAGGAATCACAGGTAAGATAAATGTCGGCCATAAACTGCATCTCAACCTTTATAAGTCCTTCTCCCTCACACTGATCACATCTTCCGCCTGGCACGTTAAAAGAGAAAAAGCCTGGCTTATAACCTCTTAGTTTGGCCAATTTCTGCGAGGCAAAAAGAGTTCTTATTTCATCGAATGCTTTGAGGTATGTGGCAGGATTCGACCTTGAAGATCTGCCAATCGGATTTTGGTCAACATATTCAATGTCACTTATTTTTTTTATGTCGCCGTTTAAATGACTAAAACTACCTGTTTTATCTCCATAACCACCCAGATGTTTTTTCACGGCTGGAAAAAAAATGTCTCGCACCAAGGTGGATTTACCTGAGCCACTGACTCCGGTAATTACCGTGAGCACATTGAGAGGAATGGTTACATCGATATTTTTTAGGTTGTTGTGGCTGGCTCCAACAATTTCGATATAGTTGTTCCATCTCCGCCGGCGCTCAGGCATGCGTATGGTCATGCGGTGAGTAAGGTATTGAGCGGTATAACTCTTGTTGTCGTTTATCAGCTCATCCGGTGTTCCACTAAAAACCAACTCTCCGCCGTGCTCTCCTGCATCTGGTCCAATGTCGATGATGTGGTCGGCTTGCCGGATTACATCTTCCTCATGTTCTACAACGATTACGGTGTTTCCAGTATCTCTGAGCGCTTTCATCACTTTGATGAGTCGCTGTGTATCACGGGGATGTAGTCCTATACTGGGTTCATCCAGAATATACATGGAACCGACCAAACTACTTCCCAGAGAGGTCGCCAGGTTGATACGTTGCGATTCTCCACCTGATAAGGATGACGACAACCTGTTCAGGGTAAGGTATTTTAATCCTACATCAATTAAAAACTGGAGTCTGTTGGTGATTTCAGTTAGCAGTCTTGTGGCTATTTTCTGCTCGTATTCAGGGAGTTCAAGATTATTAAAAAAATTGAAAGCCTCATCAAGTTGCAGATGGACGATATCTGAAATAGATTTGTTACCAATTTTAACGTAGTTTGCATCAGGGCGTAACCGTGTTCCATTGCAGTCAGGACATACGGTTTTACCCCGGTATCTCGACAACATCACACGATACTGAATTTTGTAGGTCTGTTCTTCAACATTTCTAAAAAAGGCATCTATTCCTTCAAAGAATTCGTTTCCGGTCCACAACAATTTTTTTTGTTCCTTGGTAAGTTGATAGAACGGTTTATGTAATGGAAAATCAAACTTATACGCGTTGCGTAAGAGTTGTTCAAGCCATTCGCCCATTTTTTCCCCTTTCCAACAGGCAATAGCTCCATCGTAAACAGAAACACTTTTATTGGGTATTACAAGGTCTTCATCGATGCCGATAACACTGCCAAATCCTTCGCAACGTTTGCATGCCCCATATGGATTGTTGAAAGTGAACAGGTTGACACTGGGTTCTTCAAAGGTAATGCCATCCATTTCAAACTGATTGGAGAAATCTTCCTTTATTTCTTTGTCTTCAATGCTGTATAAAGCAGAGCAGGTGTTATGTCCTTCAAAATAAGCGGTTTGAACTGAATCGGCAATGCGACCTGGTAAATCCACGTCATCAGGATCAATTTTTACCCTGTCGATAATCAAATAGCAGGATGCTTTTTCTGTACCACAAATAATTTCCTGGGCAAGTAAGTCTTCAATTCTGATAACTACGCCATTGAGCATTACCCGACTAAACCCTTGTTGCAAAAGAATTTGCAGTTGTTGTTCCGGTTTTCTATCGCTCAGCATTATTACCTGCGCAAGTATCATCACCTGAACACCTTCCGGCAACGAAAGTAGACGTCGTGTGACATCCGAAATGCTTTGACGAGCTACCAACCTCCCTGAAATTGGTGAGTAGGTTTTCCCGATCCGTGCATAAAGGAGCTTTAAATACTCATAAATTTCGGTTGAAGTGCCAACGGTGGACCTAGGGTTTCGCGATTTTATCTTCTGTTCGATAGCTATGGCCGGCGAAATGCCATTGATGGCATCAACATTTGGCTTGTCCATGCGCCCCATAAANNAGAGAAGATTTTCCACTACCTGATAACCCTGTGATTACAACCAGCTTATTTCGCGGAATTGAAACACTTAGATTCTTTAAGTTGTTTACCCTTGATTTTACTACCTCAATGGGGCGATCGGTTGGTTTTATATGTTTGTTGTGGGACATGTATCAAAAAAATTGAAGGACAAAATTAGCATATTATTTGCTTTTTAAATTTTAGTGCTTATATTTGCATTAGTTTTTATCAACAATAACTAAAATTAGGAGGACGATTATCGATTAAACTTTACCTTTTTGTAACATAGTTTTGAATAACAAAATTGGTATTATGAGTTTAACAGTCGTATCCGAAAGCGAACTGATCAGAAATTTTCTGAACGGTAATCACGCCAGTCTCCAGACTTTAATAGAACGTCATCAGAGCAGGTTGTTCTCTTATATCTACCTGTTAGTAAAGGACAAGCAATTAGCCGATGACATTTTTCAGGACACTTATGTGAAAGTAATTAACACCCTCAAAACTGGTTCATACAAAGATGAAGGGAAATTTATTCAATGGGTGATGCGTATAGCTCACAATCTGGTAATTGATCATTTTCGCAAACAAAAGAAAGCCAATATCATGGATAACCGAAACGGAGACTTTGATATATTCGATTCCATTCGGCTTACTGATCCATCCATCGAAGAACAACTCATTACTTCACAAATTCACGAAGATGTGAAAAAATTGTTGGATTATCTGCCTGATGAACAGCGTGAGGTGTTACACATGAGATGTTACGCCGGCATGAGCTTCAAGGATATCGCCGATCAAACTGACGTGAGTATAAATACTGCCTTAGGTCGTATGCGTTATGCCCTGATTAATCTCCGCAAAATGATTAACGAAAAACAAATTATTCTCACAACCTAAATACTTATCTATAAGATAGATAGGGTTTATTTTTATTGTAATACAATATTTTTAATGGCAGATGCGTTTTTGCATTGTTAAATGTTCATCAAATCTGCCTATGACAAAAAATTTTACGATTAATGAAACACGAAAACTTCTTCCCGAATTCACTCCAAAATCAATCGATGTTAAGCGGGTACAGCCTTCGGGTATTACAATGAAGTTTGTTTTCGGTTACGCTGCTGCTTTGCAAGTGTGTAACACCCATCTCATTGGATCGATCCGTTTTTTGGCGAACTAACAGATCGTCACCAAAATAAAAAAAAGCACCCAAAGGTGCTTTTTTTTATTTTGTCTCATCGCTTGCGAGGTAAAAAAGCAATTGGTTTTCTGTGATTTTCATACTGATAACCTGCATTACCACCAAATCGGATAGTAGCTCTTCCAGGTTGTGTTTCGACAGGTTGATCATGGTTCTCAGCGTTTCAAAATTAACCCGGGTTTGCTGCTCTATAACGGATAAAACTGTTTTGACAACTTCGTTGTACACAATCACCACGGCCGTCTCGTCGGTCAATTTTTTCCATACTTTAATTTGGATGCCGTGGGCAAGCACATTTTGATCAGCTAATCGATAGTATGCTTTGTAGTTACCCTGCATGTCGGGAGCACGATGTGGCGGAAATTCACTTTTTGGCACTGTAATTTCAAGCACTTTTTTACCCGCAATCACCCATTCCTTTGATTTAAATTCCACTTCGGGATGGCAATACAATTTGGCCGCCTGATCGATCATAAAATGTTCTTCTTCTGAAGATATTCCTGCAATTGTGCCATTATCCTTCACTCCGACCAACAGTTTACCCCCTTCGGTGTTTGCGAAAGCGCTTAACGATCGGGCAATTTTTGGTGCATCAGAGATCTCAAATTTGAAATCAAGATGTACATGCTCCCCCTGGCTGATTAATTGCTTTATAGGATGTATTTTTCCTTTCTGCATGGCGGCACAAGTTTACCCCCCTTATAACGGAGAGGTTATTAAAACTACGAAATCTGAAATGTGGTTTTACAAAAACTCAATACTGCCTTTATCCATTGTCTTTTCGCAGTAATGACACCACAATTTCATGCTTCCATGATGGTCGGTAATGACTTTAAATCGCGTGGGTACCTGCTGATTGTTGGTGACACATTTCGGATTAAAACATTTAACCGTTTTTTCGATGGTCTGGGGAAGCTTGATGTTTTCTTTTCTAACCACTTCGTAATCACGTATTTCAATAAGTGTGGCAGACGGGGCAACCAGAGCAACTTTGCTTATATCTTCATCTTCAAAGAATTTGTCGCTAATCTTTATAATGCCCTTCTTACCGTACTTGCTACTTGATAAGTTGGTTCCGAAATAAACCTGATGTTTTGTGTTTTCTAATCCTAAAATTTTGAACACTCTAAAAGTATTTCCGACCTCAATATGATCGATAACTGTTCCATTGCTAATGGCAGATACAATTAATTCGGTTCTTTTATTTTTCATTGTCTTCGATATTTTTTCAATAGTTTTTATTTAAGTCCCAATATGGCAGCTATTAAGGCCTGGCGCACATAAACACCATTGCGGGCTTGTTGGAAATAATATGCTTTTGGGTTATCATCCACATCCTCGGATATTTCGTTTACCCGTGGCAGCGGATGTAAAATACGCAGGTTCGGTTTTGAATCCTCCAACATGCTGTTATCCAGTATAAAAGAGTTTTTCACCTTTTCA
Source organism: Bacteroidales bacterium UBA6244 (assembly GCA_002440885.1). GTDB lineage: Bacteria > Bacteroidota > Bacteroidia > Bacteroidales > F082 > UBA6244. Next base: position 26,721 of record DJVY01000128.1, on the reverse strand, counting down.
TATTCCAGCGGGTCAGGAAATCTTTCGCCCTGAATCCGTGTCATATAGATGATGTCCATTTCGTTGATAACAGACTTAAAGTCGATATACTGATGGTATTTCAGGTTGGCATCAAGTATCCATTTTTTAACTGAACTGGGCAATTTGAGCGATTCGGGTGAAACCAGGTGAAAAGTTGCATTGAACAAGGTTAGGGCTTGCACCAGGGAGTGCACGGTACGGCCATATTTGAGATCGCCAACCAATGCAATATTAATGTTTTCGAGCGTGCCTTGTGTTTTACGGATCGAATACAAATCGAGTAAACACTGGGTAGGATGTTGGTTTGCCCCATCACCGGCATTGATAATTGGAACACTGGCCACTTCGCTGGCATAGCGTGCACTTCCGTCGAGGGGATTTCGCATCACGATTAAATCGGAGTAATTGCTTACAGTGAGGATGGTGTCTTTGAGCGATTCACCTTTACGCACACTGGATGTGTCAGCACTGGCGAAACCAATAATACTGCCACCCATGTACTGCACGGCGCTTTCAAAACTAAGCCGGGTGCGTGTGGAGGGCTCAAAAAACAAAGAAGCAATCACGTATTGATCGAGTAGCTTCTGTCGTTGGTCTTTTTCAAAACCTTCAGCAATATCCAGTATGTGAAGGATGTCTTCCTTGCTGTAATCTGTAATTGAAATGAGGCTTTTGCCTTTAATGTTGCTCATGGTATAACGCTTAATGATTGGGATTGGTAAAAAAAAGACGGCCATCGATTAAACGGGCCGTCCTTAAAATATTGTTGAATGCTCCTGCCGGAGTTAGGTTTGACTTCTTTTTTCTGATACTTTTTAGTTGTACTTTTTGCATATCAGGATGCAAATATAGGTTCAATTCTCATTCATCAGATGTGTTTTGAAAGGAATATTTTGCAAGTTTTTAACAGCTTACTAACTGTTTCAATTTTAGTTGGTTTTGCTGTATTTGCTAGTTAATCTGGCTAAGCCTGATCGGATAATAAACCGAAATCTTCCAGATAACCAGCCATTTCAGTTTGCACTAAGAGGGCTTCCTCGCATGCTTTGGATGCAAAATCCAACCCGTTTGAGGCAAAGATAATACCTCGTGAGCTGTTGACGAGCAGGCCACATTGCTTGTTCATGCCATTTATAGCTACCTCTTTCAAGCTGCCACCCTGAGCACCAATTCCAGGCACCAGCAGAAAATGGTCAGGTACGATTTCTCTTACTTTTCTAAGCCATTCGGCTTTGGTTGCGCCCACAACGTACATCAGCTGATCTGTTGATGCCCAGTCTTTTGAGGTGAAAAGTACCTGCTGCCAAAGCATGTCGTTGCTTTGGTTCTTGCAGTTGGTTTGAAAATCAACGGCCGATGAATTGGAGGTTAACGCGAGCACGATGGCCCACTTATCTTTGTGATGAAGGAACGGCTGTATAGTATCGAAGCCCATGTAGGGCGAAAGGGTTACTGCATCGAAGGGCATGTTTTGAAAGAAGGCGCGGGCATACATATCAGAAGTGTTGCCGATGTCGCCTCGCTTGGCATCAGCAATAAGGAATAGTTCAGGATAGTTCGACTTGATAAACTGCGCAGTTCTTTCGAGTGAATTCCAACCTTTGATTCCATTGGCTTCGTAAAAAGCCAGATTGGGTTTATAGGCAACGGCCAGGTGGTGAGTGGCTTCAATAATTTGTTTGTTGAACTCAAAAACAGGATCATTGGCATATTGCAGATGTGATGGTATCTTACTGTTATCTGAATCAAGTCCGATGCACAGAAAGCTTTTTTTTAACTTTATCTGATTGAAAAGCTGTTCTTTATTCATAGGTTAGTTCAATTCTTCTTTCAGTCGCTCCGCGTTTTCAGCCATTTGCAGTTTGTCGATAATTTCCTGAATATCGCCGTCGATTATGGGCTGTAAATTGTACAATGTCAAGTTTATCCGATGATCGGTAACACGACCCTGAGGCCAGTTATAGGTTCTGATTTTAGCTGAACGGTCACCTGTTGAAACCATAGTCTTGCGCTTCCCCGACATTTCTTCGAGGTACTTGGTGTACTCACGGTCGTAAAGTCGGTTGCGGAGAACCTTCATGGCTTTGGCCAGATTTTTTAGCTGTGATTTTTCATCCTGACAAGTAACCACAATCCCCGAGGGAATATGGGTAAGTCGTATGGCTGAATAAGTAGTGTTTACAGATTGACCACCAGGTCCTGACGAACAATAAGTATCTTTGCGGATATCTTTTTCATTAAGCTCAATGTCAAACTCTTCTGCCTCAGGAAGTACTACAACCGACGCAGCGGAAGTATGGATTCGACCTTGTGTTTCTGTCTGGGGAACACGCTGCACACGATGCACACCTGATTCAAATTTAAGCAGGCCATAAGCTCCTGGTCCGGTAACGCTAAAGACAACTTCTTTATAACCACCGGCAGTTCCTTCGTTAATGTCTGTAACCTCTACTTTCCACCGTTTCGTTTCACAGTACTTTTGGTACATCCTGAAAAGGTCACCGGCGAAAATGCTGGCTTCATCTCCTCCTGTTCCGGCTCTGATCTCCATTACTGCATTTTTTGAGTCCTGTGGATCTTTGGGAATGAGTAACATACGGATATTTTCTTCAACAGCCTCCTTTTGAGGCAGCAGCTCATCAAGCTCCACTCTGGCCATGTCGCGAAAATCAGGATCTTTTTCTGTTTTTAATAGTTCCTGAGCACTTTCAATGTTTCCGATGATATTTTTATAGTCCTTATAAGCCAATACAACAGGCTCAAGATCCTTATAATCCTTGTTGAGTTTTACATAACGCTTCATGTCGGCCATTACAGCCGGATCATTCATTTGCTCAGCAATTTCTTCCCATCGGTTTTTTATTACCTCAAGTTTATCAGCTATTTCCACAGTGTTTCAATTTGAATGCAAAAGTATGAAAAATTAGGATTGGCGACAGCATATTGGCCATTTTGATCATGGTCTGTCACATGACTTTTTCTGTCTTTGGTTTTTAAGTTCGTGAAAAGTGTCAGTATCTTGCTCCATCAGCCAAGTCGATCAGTCTACAACGATAGCATTCACATAAAAGGAAGCGTGCAGACTCCATTTTGTTTTTCTTATGGTATCATCCGAAACTATGCCTTCGAACAGGTATTGAACAGTTGAGTCCGAAAGGATGTCATTGAGGTTATCGGTAGTTACAAATAAGGCTATCGGGGTTAATACCTCAGGGGGAATAGCTCTGTTCCAAGCGACATGTTTTTGTTTGCCGTCAGGTTTGACCATATAAACATCGGCTAAATCAACATGAAATTCAGGCAGCGTGTCGGCGTAGCTTAGTTTAAGGAAAAGCGATTTCAAAATTATTTGTGTCACGTGAGAAGCATCGGTTTGGTTGGCTAGGTAAATTGAATCAGATTGGGTAAAAACGGGCGAGGAGATCGTGCTGAAAAAATACCCGGCCAAGTTTGTTGTGTCAAGGGTGATTTCGGTTTCTTGTTCGATGTAAAAATGAGTTATTTCATCAATCTCTTTGCAAGAGAACAATAAAAGCGCAAAAAAAAGCCAGATGGTGATATGCTTCATATTATAGAAGGTTCAAAATGAAGACAAATTTAGTTCTTTTGCAGATATAAGTTACTTTGGTATGACTTATATGTATACCTACTCTTAATATGGAGATAAAAAGCGCGATCATCATGCTCATAGCAGTATTGGCCTTCAAGTCGTTGACATTGGGAGAGAATCCAACCGTCGACACAATTAGGGTCATGCAGCTTTGTGACTCCTGTTGGATAAACCGGTTCAGTCATCCTGAAAAAGCTTTGACTTTCGGTTTAAAAGCGCTCGGATTGGCAAAGCAAGCAGGGTTCAGCAAAGGGATTGCTCAGGCATACAACGATTTAGGAATACTCTATATTGATCAGTCTGATTACACAAAAGCACTTGAATCGTTTACTTTTTCGCTGGAGATTCGAAAGGAGCAAAACGATTCTACAGGCATAGCTGCCTCATTTAACAAAATGGGCATTGTTTTTCAGAAACAGGGCAAACTACAACAAGCGTTGGAAATGCAAATGAATGCCTTGCAGATTTACGAACAATCGGGCCATGTTTCGAACCAGTCGATTTGCTTGAACAACATGGCCATCATACATCAAAACCTGGGAGATTTGGAAAAGTCGCTTGATTACCATCAAAAGGCGCTGGATTTGCGCATTAGTTCGGGCGATGGAATGGGCGAGGGACATTCTTATCTAAATATGGCTAATGTGTTTTTAAAAATGTCGGATACAGCCATGTCGGTTTCATTTTATGAAAAGGCGTTGCAGTTATTCAGGCATTACAACAACGATGAAGCTCAAAGTGCTTGCCTGAATAACCTGGGTAAGCTTTATCTGGCACGCGGCGATTTTGAAAAAGCTTTTCTTTTTTTAAAAGAGGCACTTCAGATCAGACAGAAAGGTGGAGATAAAAAAGCCATGGCTTCAACCTATGCAAAATTGGGTGAGGCGTACATGGGCTTGAATGAACTGACACTGGCAAAAAGCATGTTGCTACAGGCTGCTCATCTGGCTGAGGAGTCAGGCGTGTTGGACGAAAAACTGGAGGCCTTAAAGTCGCTGGGCGAGCTTTATGCCAGGTTGTTCCAATTTGACAGTGCTTACTATTATAGCGAAAATTATCGTTTCTGGATGGATTCGGTGTACGCAACGAGGTTGAATCAGCAAATTGTTGAAGCCCAAATCAAGTTCGATTCTGAGCGTCAATTGAATGAAAACCAACTACTAACACGAGAGAATCAGCTGTTCGAATCACAACTCTTGCAGCGCAGAACGGAAATATGGCTGCTGATTTCGATGGTTATATCGGTTATAGGAGCGGCCATTTTTTTCTATTACCGTTATCGCCAGCGGCAGCAGGAATTGCATGCCATGGCTATGATTAAACTGAATGAAAGTCGGTTGGCTGCTGTAATCGAAGCCCAGGAGTCTGAACGTAGACGGATTGCGCGTGATCTCCATGATGGGGTTGGTCAAAAGTTAGCGGGCATGCGTTTATTGTGGGAGGCAAACATAGACAACAAATCAGACAATACTGCCGAACAGTTTTCATCAATTAAGAAGTTAATGGATCAATCGGTGCAAGAGGTACGCAGTATATCGCATCAGATGATGCCCAAGGAACTGGAACAGTTTGGCTTGATAGCCGCTATTGATCAGATGCTTAGCGAAGGAGTTGTGAAAGACACGATATGGTGGAATTTCGAGCATCATAACCTCACACCCCGACTCGACAGTGCGATTGAGTTGGCTTTGTTCAGGATAACACAGGAGTTGGTCTCTAATATTATTAAACATGCCAATGCAAAGCAAGTCAACGTGCAACTGTTAAAAACCAATGACCACGTCGTGCTAATGGTGTCAGATGATGGCAAAGGAATGACTCCTGTTTCCGATAAAACTCGCGGAATTGGCATGGTGAATATCGAAAGCAGGGCTACATCATTAGGAGGGAAAGTCCATGTTGAAACTGCGTTGGGAAAAGGAACTGTAACTACCATAAGAATACCGCTATGATAAAAAAAACCAGGTTGGTTATTGTTGACGACCATCAATTAATTATTGATGGAATTAGGGCATTACTCAGGGATGAGGAGTCGATTCAAATTGTCGGGGAAGCATCGAATGGGAAAAAAGCAATCGAAGTAATTGATTTGCTGGAAACAGATGTGGTGCTGTTGGATATCGACATGCCCGTGATGGACGGTATTGAAACTTCAAAGATACTCCATCAAAAATATCCAAAACTGGCCATAATTATTCTGTCCATGCACGCCGAAAAGGGATTGATTAAAAATCTGGTTGAAATTGGCGTGAAAGGCTATTTGTTAAAAAACTCCAGCAGAGCGGAAATCCTTAAAGCCCTGAATGAGGTCATGGAAGGTAACAGCTATTTTTCACCCGAAGTCACGCTTTCACTCCTCAATAAGTCTACTGAAAACGGTAGCCGCCAATCAGAAATCAATCTCACCGACAGAGAAGAGGAGGTTCTTCGTCTCATAGCCTCTGGATTCACAAACAAAGAAATTGGAGAAAAGTTGTTCATCAGCCACAGAACTGTCGACACCCACCGCACCAACCTGATGAAAAAACTGGACGTAAACAACTTAGCCGGATTGGTTAGTTATGCCATTAAGAACGGTTTTGCAGGCTGATTTTACATCAAGACCATTCTTTCTTGTTATCTTGTAAAGGTAATAATTTCAATTATATAGCATATGTAATAGCGATTATAAAGAAGATTATTCTACAGGATTCCTTTTTTTTAAAATACGACTTTTACCGTAGTTATATTCAGTACAAGCACGGAGTTGTGCATGAAGACGACAGCATACTTTTGTTTTCGTAAAAAATATGAATGCACTTCATGTAAAAAAAACCAGATCCGGAGATTCGATTTTCTTTTGTGCACGAGGGTAGAGTTCGAGTACCGATCAGTAAAAAAAGATAAAAATGAAAACAGTAAAATTTTTTTGGATCACCTTGTTATTTTTTGGTGTCATGCTGGTATCGTGTGAAAAAAAGAGTGATACAGTTAACCCTGTGGGAGGTGGTTCCGTTAGTCTGAAAGTTAACGGAGAATCATGGAGTGCTACGCTAGCCGTACAGGCTGTTAAAGGCGCTCAGGGGCTTGTTACCCTTACAGGAAGTGATGCCAATGCGAAGCAGGTTTCGTTTACCCTGATGAACGCGCAGGCTGTAGGGACTTATACTATAGGTGGACTCACCAATCCAAATCAGGGAAGGTGGACACAAAGCACCTCTGCTTCTGAAACTTTTCTGGCTTCTATGGTGCTTGGATCGGGAGAAGTTAAGATTACCGAGTACTCTGATTCAGGTTTTAAAGGTACTTTTCAGTTTGAGGCCTATAATACTGATCAGGTAAAAGTAAACATTACAGATGGACAATTTGAAGCCAGTTTTTAGTACCGAATAGAGCTAAGTCATCTTATAACAAGGGAATGCCGCTTGATATCAGGCGGCATTCTGCGTTTTAGAAAAATTTACCGACCGAGTAACTCGTGCCCTATGCGGCATTCAAGGCAACGTTTTTTATCGCAATATTGGGTTTTCAGTTGAATCATTGCTTGCGACTCCAGAGCAGATTTAGGTTGCAATCCAAAGCTGGAGAACAGTTGACTGACCGCGTTTTTTTCGGAAGGTAGATGCTCCATCCAATCGAGGAGCAGCTCATGGTTGGCGTTTTGGTTTCGGTAACGGTTATGCATAAAAACAAACGGAACAATTGTGTTAATAATGAGAAGGTTGGCAGAGGAATCGCCCAGCCATTTTTGTCTCGTTGGTTCAGTAACCTGATCAAAATGGTAATGGTTGTCCCAATAGGCAGAAGCCTTGATTTTCAAGAGCGATTGGACGTGACTAAGTTTTTCGGTGTCAGGAAGAAAGTGTAACAGTCCGGGTATTTTATGCAGTAGGGCAGCGAATTGAGCTATCCTGATAGTTGGAAAATTGGCTGGACGCATGCGCATGAACTTCCAAACTTTATTGTCCATCTTTTTTAGCTGATATTTACTTTTTAAAAAACCATATTCTTTGACCAGATCACGAGGGTAGTTGTCTTTAAACCGCTTGTCGAGAAAACCTGCCTGGCCGAAAAGCAAGGCCTCCAATTGCAACAAATCGTTTTGATGTTTCGATAAAATATTCAGAGGCAACGATATAGCCAATTGCTCCATGGCGTCAGAATTCGTTTTAAAGCCGAAGTTGCGGCATAATTTGCGATAAAAGGCTTCATTAAAGTCGTTGTTGGCCGCGATAAGCCCATCGGTAAAACCGGCTGTTTTTTGCTCCAGACGTTCGATCATCAGGTTATCGAACCAGGTCATTACCGTGAAATGATTTACATGGTGCAGGTGTTTGTTACACGGAACAGCTGTCATGGTCGCTAAAAAGTCCTGATAGCGATCGAATAAATCAGGATTGAATTGATTAGCAAGCACTACGGTTGGGATTGTGTCTCCTTCTGATCGCGAAACGGGTTTGTCGTCAGTGTAAACCACATGCAGAATAATGTTATTGTAGGCATTGTCCTGGTGATGGCCATGGCGAACCCAATCGGATGATTTTACGTGTATTTCGATGTTACCCGCCCAGAGTGTCTGGCCGATTTTTATCCTGCCATCGAAAAAGTCCGGACCGCTATCGAGGTTGCGATGTCCGGGAGAAATTACTGTAACCTCTTCACCTTCTGTGGTAAACATCGGTTGAGACAGGAGCTGATATGTCCATAAATAGACTAGAAAATTTTCATTCATCATTTCAATATTTTTGTTGTATTCGCAGGATAATTTGATTATCTTTGGACATCTGCAAAAGTGAAAAATAATTTTATACCTTTGCAGATAATAAAGATAACTGATTCAATGGCCAATGAACAACTTATTATCAACGGAATTGAGCATAAAATTAGAATAATAATTGAGTCGAACGTACAGCTTAAGAAAGAAAATTCTAATTTAAAGCAGGAAATTGAGAGACGTGATAAAGAGTTGGTTTTGTTGAAAAGAGAATTGGAGATTAAGAAAAGTGAGTTAGTAAAAATTACCCTTGCAAACACGCTTGAGAAAGAATTTGGTAAAGAAGAAAGTAAGAAAAAATTGGAAGATCTGATTGCAGAAATTGACAGATGTATTGAAGTATTAAGTGAATAAACGAAAAAAATCTGATGAAAACCAATCTCGACATACGGGTTCAAATAGGAGGGAGGCCTTATATGCTTTCCGTTCCTGTTGATGATGAACGTGTGGTTCGCTTGGCAGCTGAAAATGTAAATCAATTGGTTAAGGAATTTGCCAAATCGTTTGAGTACAAAGACCAGCAGGATTTATTCGCCATGATCGCGCTGCAACATGCCGCTACAGCCATACGATTGGAGGAGGAAAAATCGTTTAGAGAAGAAGAAATGGAGAAAAGGTTAATCGCAATAGATGAACTTGTTTCTGTGCATATCAACCAAAATTAATGCGTTCTTAAGTTATAAAGTGCCCGCGTAATCATTAGTTTGTAAACTCAACATTACAACTATTGGGGACAAGCTTAAAGGGTTCTAGAACAGGCCTGATTCCTTAGGGAATTTCCGTTTACGGAAACACTGGACGTTCGAAAATTCTGGCAGCCTCACTCGTATCACAGCGGGGTTTACTAAACCCTGATTACGTTGGGCCTTTTTTCTCAGCATAGTTGCAGGCAACAACACAAAATTAAAATGGAAATAATAATCTACGTTGCTATTGCTGCTGTTTTAGCCTTTGCCGTCGGTGTGCTAGTCACAGGCACAGTGCTTAAAAAACAAGTATTGAAAAAATCAAACCTGCTGCTCGAAGAAGCCAAAGAAAAGGCAGAAGTGGTGAAGAAGGACAAAATCTTACAAGCCAAAGAGAAATTCCTTCAATTAAAATCGGAACACGAAAAGGTTATTAACGAGAAAAATAGCCAAATTCAAAAAGCAGAAAACAGAATCAGACAAAAAGAGGCGTCACTTTCACAGAAAATTGAAGAAAATCAACGAAAACAAAAAAGTCTGGATTCGATTAATGCTACTCTCGATCAACAGAAGGAAATCCTTGATTTGCGCCAGCAAGAACTCGACAGACTGCACGAGGAACAAATAAAAAAGCTGGAAACCATCAGCCAGTTGTCAATAACTGAAGCTAAAGAGCAGTTAATAGAGTCGCTAAAAGGAGATGCCCAGGCTGAAGCGATGGTTCAAATTAGAGAAATTACTGAAGAGGCGCGACTTACGGCCAACCGCACAGCCAAAAAAATTGTTATCGAAACAATCCAAAGAACGGCGTCGGAGCATGCCATCGAAAACACAGTGACTGTATTTAATATCGATAGCGACGAAATCAAAGGAAGGATTATCGGACGCGAAGGCAGAAACATCAGGGCGCTGGAAGCTCAGACCGGAATAGAAATTATTATCGATGACAGCCCGGATGCTATCTTACTATCTGGTTTCGATCCCATTAGGAGAGAGGTCGCCCGCCTTTCACTACAAAAGCTTGTAGCCGACGGACGTATTCATCCGGCCCGCATCGAAGAGGTGGTGAACAAAACACGAAAAGAAGTCGATCAGGAAATTATGGAAGTGGGGAAACGAACGGTAATCGACCTCGGCATTCATAACATTCATAATGATCTGATAAAGTTAATCGGCCGCATGAAATACCGTTCATCATATGGACAGAACTTGTTGGCCCACTCAATTGAAGTAGCTAACTTGAGCGCTACCATGGCTGCCGAACTTGGACTCAACCCCAAGGTGGCTAAACGTGCCGGATTACTACATGATATTGGAAAAATAGCTGAAAATGAAGCTGAATTACCTCACGCCATTTTGGGGATGAAGCTTGCCGAAAGATACAAAGAAAAACCAGATGTGTGTAATGCCATCGGAGCCCATCACGACGAAATCGAAATGGAAACGCTTATCGCTCCCATTGTTCAAGTATGTGATGCAATCTCAGGTGCGCGTCCAGGCGCTCGTCGTGAAGTGGTGGAAGCTTATATTCAACGACTTAAAAAACTGGAAAGCCTTGCATTAACCTATCCTGGTGTGGTGAAGACATATGCCATCCAGGCAGGAAGAGAATTGCGGGTAATCGTTGGCGCTGAAATGGTTTCTGATCAGGATGCTGACAAAATCTCATTTGAGCTTTCGCGGAAAATTCAAGAGGAAATGACTTATCCTGGTCAAATCAAAATTACCGTGATCCGTGAAACCAGAGCCATCAACTACGCTAAATAAATTATTCATTAACAAATAAATAAAACAACTATGAAGAAAATTGTAATCCTTGTTTTACTTGCAGGCATGTTTTTTACTGCTCAAGCGCAACATGTTTTTAATAAGGGCAGTCTGATGTTTAATGCCGGCGTAGGTGCGCCAAGCAACTTTGGAGCAATCCCAACGCTAAACCTGAGTGGAGAATTTGGTGTTATTCCAACCGGAGATATCGGTCTGGTGTCATTTGGTGGAATGGCCGAGTTTCAATTTGCCTTTTATGACTATGGATATCTTGCTGACAAAGAATTCTTTCCGCGTTTTTATATTGGACCGAGAGCAGCCTGGCATTTACAGAATTTCATTAGTGCAGAATTTGACGTTTATGCCGGAGTTGGCGCTGGTCTTATCGTAAACGGTGGCAGCTCCAATATTGACGGTACCGTAGAATGGCATCCTGATGTTTTTGCCGGTGGACGCTGGATGTTTGCTCCGGGGGCTGGGCTTTTTGCTGAAGTTGGATATACCGGATTGAGTTTTCTAAAATTCGGACTTACCTTCGGACTTTAAAAGTAATATAGCACACCAAAAAGGAGATCCTTGCGGTCTCCTTTTATTTTTCCGTTAATTCCCAATCAAATACTTCTTTAGTACGTTAAGTAACGATTCGTAGGATATCGGTTTGGTTAGGAAATAATCCATGCCAGCCGCTCTGGACTTTTCCTCTTCGCCTTTAATGGCTCCTGCTGTCAGTGCTATGATTGGAATATGCTTTTTACTTCCTGTTTCGTGCTGTCGGATAGCCATTGTAGCTTCCAGTCCGTCCATCTCCGGCATCTGAATATCCATAAAAATTAAATCAGGATGATGGTTTTTCGTTAACTCAAGCCCCTCTTTCCCGTTTCGGGCTTTGTGAATTTGCACTCCGGGAACAATTTGACGAATGAGTGTTGAAATAAGCAGCATATTCATCTCAACATCTTCAACTATAACAATGACAGGCTGATGCGACTCAGGCAAATTCAAACTTTGATCACTTTTTTTGGTGAAGCTTTCTTTTAGATCAGATACCTGATGCTTTTTAAGATTGATTAAAAAGTGTAACAATTCCTGTGCTTTTACAGGCTTAGTCAGGTTAAAACGCACACCCAATGTTTTGCATTTTTCCTGTATCTCCAGCTCATCCGATGAGCTGTGCAATAAAATGATCGGAATAGATTCAGTAGATATATTTAGTTCATTTCTAATTGTTTGAATGGCCATAAGTCCATTCATTTCGGGCATATGATAGTCCATGATTATTGCATCGAATGCCTGGTTCAGTTCAAGGGTCGATATGGCCTCCTGACCACTGTTCACAGCTGTAATCTCAATTCCCCAATTCGTGAAAATGTGCTCAAGTATTAGACGGTTTTTTTCATTATCGTCCACCACTAAAACTTTTTTCAATCCTGAGAGGTTTTTTTTGTCAAGTTTTTCACCTGCTTCCACTTCAGTTGCGATATCAAAAAAGAAAGTTGATCCCTCACCAATTTTGCTTGATATCTGGATACTACTACCCATTTTTTCGGCCAGCATGTTGCTTATGGTGAGGCCAAGCCCTGTGCCGCCATACTTACGTGTGGTGGTGGTGTCGGCCTGTGAGAAGGCTTTAAACAAGTTGGTTTGCTGTGTATCGCTAATCCCTATTCCTGTATCCCTCACCGACAGATGAAAGATACCGTATTTATCGTTAACGGACTTATAAGAAATGCTTAGTTCCACCTCGCCTGAATCTGTAAACTTAACTGCATTTCCCAATAGATTTACCAAAATCTGCTTAACCCGAACAGGATCAAGCACAGCAAAACGGGGTAAGTTGGGCTGTATGTTGAGCAGCAGTTCCAGTCCCTTTTTGCCTGCATGGTATTTAATGATATCAGCCGATTGTTCACCCAGTTCAATGATGTCGGTCTTTATGAGGTCCAGATCCATTTTACCGGCTTCTATTTTCGATAAATCGAGAATATCATTAATAATACCGAGGAGTGACAAAGCTGAAATGTTCACGTTTTCAGCATATTGAAGCTGGGTTTTGTTTAAAGGGGTTTTTAATAGAAGATCAGTAAAACCTATTATTCCATTTATCGGTGTGCGAATTTCATGACTCATGTTGGCCAAAAACTCGCTTTTAGACTTGTTTGCAGAATCGGCTTCGAGCTTGGCCTTAGAAAGTGCTGCCTCATTTTTTTTCTTAAATATTACCCCTGCAAGTACATTAGCGTAGACCTTAAGCAGCGTAATAATTTGAGGACTCCAGTTTTTTTTCTCCTGAACGGAGTCAAAACCTAAGAAGCCGATGATTTCAGGCCCGTAGAACATAGGTACTGTTACCAATGATTTTATTCCTTGAGGCTCGAGTATTTCTTTTTCAAGAGATCGATGATCTGGCAGGTCGCTTACGGATTCAATGTATATATGCTCGTTATGTAAAAAGGCTTCTTTCCACCTCGGAATAAATGAAAATGGGATGGCCTGTAAATTGTCAATTTCGGGGGTAATACCCTCGGCGCACCATTCAAAAGTGTTGTTTATTAAATCGTTAACTGAGTCAAGGTCGAAGATGTAGGTTCTGTCGACTTGGTTAAAGCGACCTAATACCTCCAACGATCTGTTGATTTCGAGGTCTAAATCGTTTGATGACGTCTGAATAAGTCGGGCTGATATACCGGATATTACGTTATAAAGCTCATTCTGCAAGGTGATGTCTTTTTCCATTTTCCTGATATTGGAAATGTCGACCATAACCGATAAGAAGTGTTTTCTGTCCTGGAACTCAATAACCTCACCTGAGTATAAACCGTGAAGATGTTCACCTGATTTTGTAACTAATTCCAGATTACGACTTGAAACAGTCCCCTTTTCCCAGACCTCTTCTGCAATTCTGTTTTGCATTTTTTGATCTGCAAACAGTTTGAGCTCATTAGGGGTTTTTCCAATGATTTCTTCTTTCTTGTATCCTGTTTTTAAAAGAAAAGCATTGTTCACTTCAGTGAAAGTTCTTCCCGGCATCGAGCTGATAGTCATTAAAGCAGGGTTGTTGTCGAAAATTTTATTGAACTTTTGAAGCAATTCCTGTTCATTGCTTAAGTCTTTCGACAGAAAAAATATGCAAGCGTTGCCGTTCCATCGTCCCGTCCAGGAGCGGGTTTCAACAGGAATGAGTATTGAATCTTTGCGAACGAGAGGCAAAGGACACACTGCTAATTTACCTGTATTCATTTCCTCGAAAAGGAGTAACGCCTGTTGGCGTTTGTCGTAGGGATGTATGTCGAGCATGTTTAACTCCCTGATTTCAGAAAGAGTGTAGCCAAGTTTTCGGGTAGCAGAGTGATTGGCATCAATAATATCACCGTTTTGATTGGTAATGAAAACCATGTCATCCATGGTCTGAAAAAATGCCCTAAGGTTTGATTCGCTTTCTTTCAGGTTTTCCTCAAAAAGTCGCCTTTCGGTTACATCATGGGTAACACCCAACAACCCATAAACCTCACCTGTGGCGTTATGCAAAGGAATTTTTGAAACCAGAAGCGAGTGTTTGTCACCTTTGTCGTCGCACCAGGTAGCCTCTTTTTCAAGGATTGGCTCACCCGTTTTCAACACAACCAGGTCTTCTTGTTGAGCGTTTAGCGCTTCTTTTTCAGGATAGAGGCTAAAATCTGTTTGACCTATAATTTCTTCAACCGTTGTTTTTCCAGATATTCTGACTTCACTTGGGTTGACATATACTTTCCGGCCTTCCATATCTTTCAAATAGATCGCATCCGGGATAAGGTCGAGTATTTTTCTGTACAGCTCTGGATTTCTAATCAGATCGTTGGTAAGCTCCGGCGCTTGATTACAAGGGATCTTATTTTCAGTGTTATTCGTTTCGAATTTTTCGGTAAAAGGAGTAACAGCCACAACAAAATAGTTTTCCTTTGTGGAATGAACGCTTAAAAGCAAAGACTCATTTGTGGAAATTGTTTTTACTCGAACTGCACGTGTGTTGTTGCTTGAGATGGCATCCAAGAGGAAGTCGAGCCAATTAACTTGGCTACCAAAGATGAGGTCGAATAGAATGGCTGCATTGTTGGTATCAGGAACAAGGTTTGGAAAACCTGCAATTTTTTTAAAAGAATCATTAAACTCCAGAATTTCGATTATGCTTTTGTTGTCGGATATATTAGCAACAACTCGTCCCAGAGCCAATCCTTGTGATGTTGCAGTAAAAAGTAGTTGTTGGTAATTTCTAATCATAGCATGGGGATTTTTTTTAATCAAATCATCAGTCCTTAGCCCCTCAGGCTTTGCAGTAAAACAGGAGAACTGCAAGGGTGAGGGTTAAAGGCTTGGTAAATATAGAAAAAAAATGAATCCTATTGCAAAATAGACGAATGAACGAAATATTTATTGTTTTACTTGACTATAACCTAAACGCATATCAAGAGCAGCGTATTGATTAAAAGTTAATTAGCTGCGACCCATTAGCTTATCAAGCTGTTTCAGGCTAATCTCCAACTCGCGCAAAACATCTTCTTTTGTATCCTGAAATTTGTCTTTAGCCGCTCCAAACAACGATTGGTAGTATTTGATTCCTTCTTTTAAATTATTTCCAAATGTCTCGAAATACACCTCTTGTTTTTTAGTAAGATTGAGTTTTGCCTCATCCATTTTATTTTTAAGATAAGCTATATATAGGTTTAGCTCCTTGTTAAACAAGTTAGGACGATCGTTGCGAACTATCACATTGCCACGTCCATAGATGTGGTCTACTAACTCTGAGAGAGTCATTTTGCGTGAAAAATAGGCCATGTTTGGACCTGGACAAACAGAAACCCCAACACCTTCCGAATTGGTTTCGAGGTGGTTTACCAAGAGAGAGGATGTTCCTAACCCAACACATATGCAGGCCTTTTCGATAATGTTTTGCCAGCGATTTTTATAAGCTTCCGGTTCAAGGTTTTCTTTGTCGAGGGCTTTGATTTTTTGCCGCTGGTAATGTCTCGAAGCCGTACAGATACTACGCTCGGTAAATTCATCATTGTTGGCAACATATTTTTTCGGACAGGAACTGCCTGGTTTTCCGTTAAAAGCCAGGCTCAGTTTTTCGATGTCTTTCGTGTTGCCCCTCAGGCTGTTAAAAGGAACACCAAGTGGGGATATATGACTTAAATACAGATCTTTTTCACTGGCATTGGCTAGTTGATCGATTGTTTGGTCGTCGATAGAAGCGGCTTCCGGCACAAGCAGGAAAGGCGATCCCCAGCCTATTGAATCCAACTGGTAGTGATCGATTAAAAACTGATGCTCTTCGGCAGTGCCTACACCTCCCTGAGCCGTGATTTTAATAGGTAAAATTTTGGCTGGTACGGGTTTGTCTTTTTCCTTCAAAGCTTTGATTAGCAAATCATAGTTCTCGGAAGCAAGCTGCTCACGACTTGTTCTAAAGTCTTGAAGAATAGGGCCTAACAAGTGACCATCGGTAGCAAAAGCGTGTCCCCCGCAATTTAGCCCCGATTCAATCCTGAATTCGGAAACCCAAATACCCTTTTTGGCCAGAAATTTCCCCTGGATCATCGCCGATCTGAAATCACTTACTTTTAACGCAATTTTTTTCTTTATCACACCATTTTCATCAGGATAAAAATCGTCAAATTGTTCCAGATAACTGTATAGCCGGGGGTTCATTCCTGCCGATAAAATCAGCGTGGAGCTCAGATTACTTTGAGCAAAACCACGAACAGCTGCGTGTGCGTCGTTGAAAGCGTGATCAAGTTTAATTCCGTTTTTGTAGTTGTCCTTGTCTATTTTGGTCATGATGTTCACATCAATACTCCCCATTGTCAGGTTTTCATTTAGCCATTGTTTGATTTCCTGAAAGTTAAAGAATCGGGAAACACTTCCAAAGAACTCCTGTTTGATGGAGGATGTATCGGGAAGTAAGCCAAAAAGCTCTTTGAGTTCGTTGCCTTTTTCTAAAGCACTGGTTTTTAGTTCTGTTAGTTTCTTTTCAACCTGACATTGAATCATGTTGAGGTATGAGGTGATTCTCCTTGCTCTGAAATCTTCCATTTTATCAGATATCTCATGATAAGGAACGCCGAATTTCTCGCAATACATTTTTCTGATTTTTTCAATCAGGATGTCATCAACAAGCGAAATAACAGAGTCGATGCCTAAATGAGCTACCTTTAATGGTGTATCGATGGTGTAGCCTATGCCTAAAACGGGAATGTGAAATGTATGCACTTTTTTTATTTTTATAATTGATGAAACCAGTATAATTTGTATGTCAATAAGTTATAACAGTTGGAGATTTTCTGTTATAGTAAGAGTAATGGGTTAACCAGCCAGGAAATTGCAGCCTTTTCGGTTGAAAAAACCTTGACTCTGAAACCTATGGTATCGAATAACTTGTTTTGAAATATCATTGAAATCACTGTTGCATGCGGATTATCTACAATAACCGACTGCTTTTTTCCTCTAAGTATATTTTCAAGAGAGTTGAGAAATTCGTCAATAATGCCTGTTTCCTCCAGTTTGAAATTGAAAACTGACCCTCTGTAATCGGATAGTAACCCGTAGCCACCACTTATAAACTCTCGTAATTGCAGGAGTTTCTCCCAAACCTCACGTAATTCAATTCGCTCGATTAAACCCGTATGGGTATACCTGATTACCTTAAAAAAATCGTCCACTTCTATAGTATAGCTCATTTGATAGTCGATTAGCAATTTGCATGGTAAATTTAATAGTTTTGGAATAAAATCACCGCTATTTTCTCAGGAACAATGAATTCGGCTTTTTCGCTTTTTTATTAAACTGGATATCAGTTTTTTAAATTAAGAGAACGGTGTTACAGATGATAACTATCATGTTACAATGTTTATCGAAGCAATTTAACTTTAAAAGCGCTTGGGCCTTTTGGTCCCATTTCGACTTCAAAAACTACCATGTTATTGTCTTTGATGGGCTCTAACACGTTGTTTACATGAACAAAGATACTTTCCTGGGTTTCAGTGTCGCGTATAAACCCAAATCCTTTAGACTCATTAAAAAATGTGACGATGCCATTACGAATGGGGTTGTAAGGCACATTCTCACGTTTTGGAACGCTGATATTGATGCTGTCGACATCAACTTCCTCTTTACCTGCTGGATCAGGTGGAGTAGTTGAAATTACTCCGTTCTCATCTACGTAGGCAATCATATCCTTCAGTTCACCGGATTTTTCTGTATCTTTTTTCGCCAACCGTTTGGCTTCCTTATCTTTTCTCTTTTTTTCCTGTTTATTTCTTACTTCTTTTTTGTTGTAGGTATCTTGTGATCTTCCCATAAAATTAATTTAAATTAGTAACTATTTGTATATTAGTGTTTTTGTGCACATGAGCAATTTTTTAAAATGCCTTGATAACTTTAAAAGTTGGTACTGTAACCAAAGTCGCGAGGCTTAACTGCGCTAACGGGTCGAAAGTGCTCAGAGGAACGACAAAAGCGTAACAGAGACTTTTCCTGACACCCGGAAAAACAGGAGGCTTTTTTAACTTTTTGCAAAGATAAGAAAAGAAAGCAAGGGAATCAATAAAACCTGACATACAATCATGGACCATTGCCATCAAATCAAGTTTCACAATTGATGGGGTTCAATTTAACATGAATTGCGAAAGAACAGTTTTCCCTATTTGTACAATATAATGGAATTCTCCTTAAATTCGCTGGTTTATCATTTCAGATGAAACAGATTTGGTAAGAATCACAAAAAATCGTATTTCATGATTGAGAAAGCAAAGTTAAATTTTGTGACGGAACGGCTTCCGTTAAATTTCATTATCCTTGGTTACGCTTTGATGGCAATTGGGGTTTGGAGAGTAGTTGTCGTTGATTGGCGTGGTGTTTTGTTTTTGATTTTTTCTGTATTTCTGATATTTTTAAAATCAGGTGTTATTATAGATATAGAGAGGAAATTGTTTAAGAAGTACTTCGGAATTTTTTTCATTAAATCCGGGAAATGGGAAAGTCTAAGTCAATTGAATGGTTTACTGGTAGTAAAGACTAGGGAAACGCGTGCGATGAGTGTTCTTTCTATAAGCCGAACCGAAACCAGCGACCTCTTCAAACTGTATCTAAGCTTACCTGATCGTCAGGTTGAACTGTTTTCTGGTGACGAAGATGTTGTGCTGCAAAAAGCTGAAAAACTGGTCACTTCACTGCCAACAACACTGGTAGTTCATACAGAATTATAGTCGGGCTGTTCCGACTTTCCCGGAGCTTGTCGATGTTAATCTTCCCTTTAATCCTATCATGTGAAAACCTAAAAAAATTGTAGTTTGAAGAGCGCGGCTTAAAAAAAAATGGCATCTTTACGAAAAAAACTGATGCCGTACTTTAGTCATGACCATGGTCACTGTTATTATGAGATACTTGGGGGTGGTAAGCCACTGTTGCTTATTGCCGGCCTGGCATCAGACGTACAGAGCTGGGTATCGATAAAAAAAATCCTTTCCAAACACTTTCTGGTGATTTTATTCGATAACAGAGGTGTTGGCCGCAGCACTTTAAACTGCCAAAACCTTACGATAAATCAGATGGCCATAGATGCGGCAGCGTTACTTGCCTTTCTGAGAATCGATAAAGCGCATGTTTTAGGACATTCGATGGGAGGGATGATCGCGCTACAGATGGCAGTGCGTTTTCCAGAACGAATCGATCGTCTGATTCTGGCGGCTTCTACCACTGTGCTCAATCAACGCCAAAAGTATCAGCTTCACGATTGGGCTGCTTTACTTGAAGCAAAAACGGACATGGAGCTGTGGTTCAGGAATCTGTTCTACTGGCTCTATTCAGATCAGTTTTTTGAGAACCAGAGCCTGCTTACGGCCTACATCATTGGAGCGCTTAGCTATCCGTATCCGATTAAGATGGAGACGTTCAAAGCTCAGGTAGAAGCAATTATTGCCTTTAACGGGACTCCATTTCTTGATGAGGTAAGACAAAAAACCTTGGTCCTGCGGGCCGACAACGATCGGCTTTTTTCTGATTCGGCAGCCACTTGTGCTTTAGCTGACATACCCGGATGTTCTGTGGCCTCGGTAAAAAATGCCGGCCATAGCCTTCACATCGAACAACCTTCCGTTTTTTCTAAGATCGTCTCTGATTTTCTGGAATCTCAATAAATCATTTTGGAGCTTACCATTGCACCTTATTTGGCATTCAAATAAAGACTACTTTTGCGCCGCCATTTAAACTAAACTATTGTTATGCAGTCCATTCGTAATATCGCTATAATTGCTCACGTCGATCACGGCAAAACTACCTTGGTAGACAGAATGTTACATCAAGTGAAACTCTTTCGTGAAAATGAAGTTGTTGGGGATTTAATCCTCGACAGCAACGATTTGGAACGAGAACGGGGGATCACCATCTTATCGAAAAACGTTTCAGTACGTTATAAAGGGGTAAAAATTAACATAATCGATACACCTGGTCACTCTGATTTTGGTGGCGAGGTTGAGCGTGTTTTAAACATGGCCGATGGTGTACTCCTTTTGGTTGACGCGTTCGAAGGGCCAATGCCTCAAACCCGATTTGTACTACAGAAAGCCATCGATTTGGGTTTGAAGCCATTGGTGGTAATTAACAAAGTTGATAAGCCTAATTGTCGTCCTGATGAAGTGTATGAAGCGGTATTCGATTTGATGTTCAATCTGGGTGCAACAGAAGAACAGCTTGATTTTCCTGTGATTTACGGATCCTCAAAACATGGGTGGATGTCAGATGACTGGCGCAATGAAACTGATAATGTTAGTTATTTACTCGATCAGGTGATCGCCCATGTACCTCCTGCCAAATTTGTGGAAGGCACACCGCAAATGCAAATAACCTCGCTGGATTATTCGAGCTACGTAGGACGTATTGCAGTAGGTAAGTTGCTGCGGGGTACGCTCGAAATGGGGCAACAGGTCTCACTTGTGAAGCGCGATGGTTCGGTGCAAAAATCCAGAATTAAAGAACTCTATGTTTTTGAAGGCCTAGGCAAAGAAAAGTGCAAAACCCCTGTCAACGCCGGTGATATTGTTGCTATTATGGGTATTGAAGATTTTGAAATCGGTGATACCGTAACTGATTTTGAAAATCCGGAAGGATTGCCGGCCATTAAGATTGATGAGCCCACCATGAGCATGATTTTTACCATAAACAATTCACCATTCTTTGGCAAAGAGGGTAAGTACGTTACATCCAGACATTTGCGTGATCGTTTATTTCACGAAACGGAAAAAAACCTGGCGCTGAAAGTGGAGGAGACCAACAGCTCCGACAGCTATTTGGTTTTCGGAAGAGGAATATTACATCTCTCCATTTTAGTTGAAACCATGCGTCGCGAGGGATACGAGTTTCAGTTGGGTCAGCCTAAGGTGATTATCAAAGAAATTGAAGGTGTTAAACACGAGCCGATAGAAAGTCTTACAGTACTTGTTCCTGAAGAATTTACAGGAAGGGTTATCGATATTGTGACTTTGCGTAAGGGCGAATTCAACAACCAGGAGGTGAAAAACGATCGCATGATGCTTGAGTTTATCATGCCTTCACGGGCCATTATCGGACTTAGAAATGCGATCCTTACAGCTACTGAAGGCGAAGCGATTATTGCTCATCGATTCAAGGAGTTTGCCCCTATGCGAGGCGATATTAAAATGAGAATGAACGGAGCCCTTATTTCGATGGAAACAGGGATTGCTATTCCTTACGCCATTTGGAAACTCAGCGACCGCGGACGTTTTTACCTGAATACGAATGAAGAAGTTTACGCCGGCCAGGTTATTGGCGAAAGCAGCAGGGCAGGAGACATGGTGGTGAATGTTTGTAAAACCAAGAAACTAACCAACGTAAGGGCCTCAGGAACTGATGACAAAGTGCTTCTTCCACCTCCAATTCGCTTTTCACTAGAAGAGTACATGGAAATTATTCGTGAAGATGAGTATTTGGAAATCACTCCCCGATCGCTTCGTTTGCGGAAAATTCTCCTCAATGAGAATGACCGTAAAAGAGCAGGCAACAAATCAGTTAGCCAGTAATTGAGTTATGAAATTCGTTGTAAAAAAGCCGGATGCTTTGCTTGATGTGGTTCTTGAGATGTACCATGGTGTATCACGTCAAAAAGCAAAACAAATTATAGCCAATTCGCTGGTTACTAAAAATGGTCAACCTGTTGCAAATCACGTGAAAATGCTTTTTGAATCAGGAGACGTAATAGAGTTAACAAGTGTAAATAAGGGAGAAAAGAAAATAAAAATACCAAAACGAGCACATCCTTTTGCCATTTATTACGAAGATGCCCACCTGATCGTTGCGCTCAAACCGGCAGGCATTCTTTCTACAGGTGATTACAATCACCCTACGGAAAAATCCTATCACAAAGAGCTGGAATTTTTTGTAAACCAACGCGATCAGGAGAAGGGAAGGCTTTGGGTGGTTCATCGTCTTGATCGCGAAATGGAAGGGTTAATGCTGTTTGCACGAACAGAAAAAGTTCAGCAGCAGATAATAAAACAGTGGCAACAAGTAAAGATTCGAATGTTGGCGCTTGTCGAAAATATGCCCCAACCCGCTTCGGGAAACATTGAAAACTGGTTGACTGAAGATGGAGGTCGCCTTTTGCAATCGCATCAAAAGGAAGTTCCAAACGCTCACTTTGCAAAAACATCCTATAAATATCTTCGACCAGAAGGAAAACACTTTTTGCTTGAAGTGACTGTGGAAGCCGGTAGAAATAAGCAAGTCAGGCTTCATTTGGCAGGATTAGGTTGTCCGATTGTAGGCGATCGAAAATATGGAGCCGACGGCAGTGTAAAACGCCAGATTCGGTTGACTGCCAACTCGATGGAGTTTAGTCATCCTGTGACAGGTCAGCTGGTTCAACTTACTTATCAGCCTCCAAAAAGTTTCTACCACCCTTCGGATGGAGCTCCGGAGAAGTATAAAATAATGTAATATCTTTGAGCTATGATGGTCAAAGAATCAATTACCAGTCGCCAAAATGCAAAAGTTAAGCATCTGATATCTCTGCAAAAGAGTCGCATACGAAATCTAGAACATCTCTTTGTAATCGAAGGCATTAAGGAAATTGAGAAGGCTCTTTTATCAGGATATCGGTTTAAAGAAGTTTACTTTTGCCCGCAAATTATTCCCTTTGATTCGGTTTTAAAACAATTTGGTCGACTACCTGAGTGCCCTGTTTATGAGCTTTCGCGGGATGTTTACCAGAAAATAGCCTACCGCGAAAACACAGAAGGAATTGTTGTATTAGCCGAGATGCCTGAAAATTCTCACACACTGGCACCCAATAATAACCCATTATATCTTGTTATCGAAGGGGTTGAAAAGCCAGGTAACCTGGGGGCTATCTACCGTACAGCTGATGCTGCCGGTATTGATGCCGTTATAATTTGCGACCCCAAGGCTGACCTTTACAACCCGAATGCCATACGTGCTTCTTTAGGATGTGTGTTTACTGTCCCAACCCTTATTACCACTAATGCTAAGGCCATTGCCATGTTAAAAGCACGCGATATACAGGTGGTGAGCACCTATCTGAAAGCAGCTATTCCTTACCATCATGTTGATTTTAACCGCCCCACGGCCATCGTTATGGGAACAGAGGCCACCGGAATCACACAAGAATGGGTGGAAGCTTCAGATTATCATATTATTATCCCTATGCAAGGCATGGCCGACTCCATGAACGTATCTGTATCAACAGCCGTTGTGGTTTTTGAGGCACGAAGACAGCGGGGCTTTTAACCCTGAGTATTTAATTCTCCATTCCCGCTTTTACGAATACAGGCAAGTGGTCGCTTGGATATAGCCCATCCGCTTTTCTGGTTGGGATATGCCTGTACTCAGCAACCTTTAGTTGCTTTGTGAAAATGAAGTCAATTCGATCGATGATATCCGCATCAGGATCAAAACCGTTAAACGTTCCAGGCCAATTGATTACCTCATCATATTGATTTACTTCCGGTAGTCCAAAATACCCGGCAAGAACTTCGATGGTTTTCGAGTCAGGGTTGTCGTTAAAATCACCTAACAGTGCAACGGCATTCGGCTGATGCTGTTCTCTCAGGCTTATAACAGAGTCTAATATCAATTGTGCTGAATTATTTCGGGCAACCTCGCCTAAGTGATCCAAATGCGTGTTTAAAATCAGGAATTTTTCTTTTGTGCTTGAATTCGTAAATAAACCGTAAGTACAAATTCGTGGAAGTGCAGCGTCCCAACCTACTGACAATTCAGCAGGAGTTGGAGAAAGCCAGAAGGTGCCTGTTTTTAGCATACGGTACTTGGTGGTATCGTATAAAATAGCTGTGTGTTCACCACCACCATTTAGTTCTCTTCCAATACCCACCGATGCATACCGGGTTAATTTGTTTAAAACAAAACTAATTTGATGGGGCAAAGCCTCCTGAAGTCCGATAAAATCAGGGTCATTATCAGTAATTATTTGTACAACAGCCTCTTTTCTGAAGTCCCATTTGTTAGGTTTATCGTTCGGGTTGTCATATCTTATGTTCCACGACATCAGCATTAGGGGAGATGGTTGAGCTGACATTTTCAATCCAAGCATTGCCAAAGCCAACAAAAGCAAGTGAAATATCCGGTATTTATTATTCATCGATTGGTTTACTGATAATGAAGTGAACATATGTAAAGCAAAAGAACCGATCTGTTTTTGTTCTTTCAGATCGGTTCAATTAAGTCAGGCAATCTTGGAGTAATTATTAAAAGAGACCATCGTTGCGATAAATCTCTAATTGAACTTCTGAAAACGGTTCAACCATCAGTGTTTGCTTATCTTTTAGGCTGACAAGTTCACCTGTTTTAAAATTCAGACTGATTTCATCGCCATCGTGTAAATCCAGCTGATCCAAAGATGAGTAGGTAACAATGGGGAAAGCTGCATTGATCGCATTTCTTTCGTAAATAGCACCAAAGGATTCGGCCAGGATGGCTTGAACTCCCAGCGTCGCAAATCCATCAACAGCCTGTTGCCGCGAACTTCCAGCACCAAAGTTTTTACCTGTAATGACGACATCTCCGGGTTTTACGCGAGAGGCAAAGTCTTCATGACCTGCCAGGTTGTCGAAAATGTACTGCCCCATTTCTTTAGGATCAGTAATTTGCAGGTATCTGTTATGGAATATCATGTCGGTATCGATATCGTCTTTTTTGATTATCCAGACGCGTCCGGTAACAACATCCGGTTTCCCGGCATGTTCTTTTTTGGAAAGTGTCGCTGATTTATCTTCTTTTTTCAGATCATCTAAACTATAATCGGCAGACACTTCAGGAATATCGTCTTCAGTAGTGATGTAACCTGCTATTGCAGAGGCAGCCACAGTAGCGGGTGATGCCAGATAAACTGATCCTTTGCCTTGTTTTCCCGGGAAATTCCGGTTTCCGGTGCTTATAGTCACTTCTCCCGGTCCGTTTTGCCCGACCTGTCCGGCGGCACAGCCTGCACAACCGGCATTGCTAACAAGAGCTCCTGCGTTTTTAAAAATTGAAATTATTCCTTCCTGCAGACATTCAAGCCAAATTTCATCGGTCGCCGGCACAATTTTCAACACCACACCAGGGGCAACTTTCCTTCCATTCAATATACGAGCGGCGGCTCGCATGTCTTCCATACGTCCGTTGGTACAACTTCCAATAAAAGCAGAATCGATGCGGGTTTTCTTTTGTGTGTTGATATCTACGGTGTCGTGTGGTTTTCCGGGGCGACTGACCATCGGGACATAGGTGCTCATATCGATAACGAACTCCTGATCATATTTGGCATCAGGATCAGCAACCGGTTTCTCGATGGCACGTCCGGTTTTTCCTGTACAATAAGCCATTATTTCGTCACTTGGCGTGAATAGCAGGGCAATAACGCCCATCTCAGTACCCATGGAGGCAATGGTAATTCGCTCGTCGAGTGACAGGGCGTCAACTGCTTCTCCATAGAATTCAACCGAGTAGCCGAGGAGTTTGTTTGCGCCGAATTGATTGAGCAAATTCAAAACGATGTCTTTTGCCGTAACCTGGGTCGGGCGGGTTCCCGTGAAAGTAATTTTTACTGAAGGAGGTACTTTAAACCACACCTTTCCTTTATGGAAAGCAGCTGCTATGTCTTTATCGCCCATCCCTTGGCCAAACGCACCTATTGCTCCTAGTATATTGGCGTGTGAGTCGGTGGTAACTGCGGTCGATCCCGGCCACGCCAGCCCTTCACTTATTAAGGTGTGTGTGCCGATACCTGTGTTGATATCAAAAACTTTGATTCCTTTCTTACGTGCATACTGCCTTACAAGTTGTTGGTTGACAGCGTATTTCTGGTCACTTCCGGTAGGATTTGTGTCGAAGGTGAAAAAGGTGCGGCTGATGTCGTCAACATCCAGTCCGTTTTCTTCAAGTGTTTTTACCACGTTTGGACCCCCAAAATCGCGTGCCACTCTGGCGTCAATAAAAATGTCTACAATTTCTCCAGGGACTACCTGTTTTTTGCCGGCATGTGCAGCCAGAATTTTTTCGATCAGATTCATAGTGTTATAATATTTTGGTCAAAAATAGAACAAACTAATTTCCATTTGCAATTAGAATGATTATAAATTTTCTGTCCTTTGAGACTAAAAACCTGTGACGAACTTGCCTTATTTAACAGGAGGAGACTGGTATTCCTTTTCCTCTTCAGGAGAAAGCCATCCGCCTCCCAACGCCTTGTATAGCTGGGCATAGGCGCTCAGTAGATCCTGGCGTGCTTGAGAGTAATCGAGTTGTGCCTGAAACGACTGTGTTTGCGAGTCAATGACTTCGAGGTAACTGGTTACTCCCTTATCGTAACGTTGCCA
>DJVY01000174.1:13353-20692 GCA_002440885.1 Bacteroidales bacterium UBA6244 | reverse complement strand
ATCTTTATAATAACAAAGATATAAATTATCCGAACAAAACATCAAGAACGCTTAGTATGGGGTAACATGTTATTTTGCAATTGATTCATAACCTATTGATAATACAATACAATAAATAGTATTCTCAGAACACCAATTTTTGAGTATTTAATATCGCACTTCATATCTGCTATCATTTTTGTAGAAATTTGGTTTTTTGGCAGCGGATCTTCTGTCAGTTGGAATCACAATCTGATTTATATACATTCCTGATTTATTATAAAAATCATATACTATAGACCCCTCATAATAACCCTCAATGTAGAAGTCATCAGAATTATCCATTATCCGAAAACTCACAATTGAAAGTAAAGTGTCGGAGAAATTTATGTTTGGTATTTCAAATATCAACTCATGCGATCTAAAATCTCTTACTTCCAGGATTTTTCTATCAGAGAAATCTATAAAAATATAACTGTTACCGTCTCCTCTCGTCCTCGTTTGAGCGTAGCGGTAACGAGGATGTCTTACTCCATCGTTTCATGCCAGAGGCAAAATTAAGAAGCACCCCCCGCTCCCTCCAGTTTGCAACTGGTGGGTCAAACACCCTTCCGGATCGGTCATCTTGTATGCACAACTCATTTATTATTGATTGTAAAAAATCAAAGGTATAAACTTTCTTTGTCATGGCAATTCTTTTCTTAATACAGGTTGAATAAATGAAAAGATACCCACCAGTTACAAACTGGATTTTTTTTGCTATCACATAGTATTGTTAGGTGGTTATTTGTTCTTGCATTCTCGTTACCGCTAAGCTCAAAGGAGGAGTCTGAGGAGCTCCCACATCGCGGGAAGGAATTAAGGTATTGCTGTTAACTCCTTTAAGCCAGCCTTGCAGGGTATAGGCATAGTCGATGCCCAAAAAAACTTTGCTCACCTCAACCGCTGTATCACACTGGTTTTATATCCAAACTCACCTACGTCATGGTTTTCAACCTGGTATTGCAGCGGATCGAGGTATTTTTCGATAAATGGCAGGTCGGGGGCATAATGGAATTTTCCACCTGTTTTCAACGACCTGAGTATTTCCATATACTTCGTGGCATAATCAAGGTAGTTCCCGTCGTCGCGGAGGTTTTGGTGCATGAAGTGGTTTGAAAATCCCAGGTTGCTGATTATGGTTCCCCACCGCTCTATTCCGTAGTCATATTCCAACCAGTCGGTATTTATGGTATTTTTTGCCAAAAGCGAGAACCTGTCGAGTCCGTAGGTTTCAAATCCCCGTTCGTTTAAATAGTTTACCAAAGCCCCCTTTTTTCCGCATCCTATGTCTAAAACCGGCGCGACCAAAGTGTTCATATCTATCTGCAAGAGGCTTATTTGCAGTTGCTCGCTATATTCGGAGCAGGCCACAGGAATGATCGCGGCTTCCTGTTCGGCATAGAGTTTCTCGGCAAAAGGGTTGCTTTTTAGCAGCCATTCTTTCAGGTTTTCGAAATGCCTTTTCTCAAGGCTCTCAATCGACTCTTTGTTTTGCTTTATGCTGGTAAAAATCTCGCGGTACAGGCTGCGTAACTCTTCCTTTACGTGACTGTTAAACGAAAAATATTGGTTTATCCTGCAAAATTCCTCCAGCGCCTTGTCGGCAGAATAATGGATGAGGATTTCCTCTTCCTCAGCGGTGAGGGTGTGCAGTGCTGACAGGCTTCTTTTGGTTTCATCGGCAAACCTCAGGGCAACGCGGTTACTCTTCAGGAACAAATTTTTTCCCTGGTTGTGCGCTATTTGTTTTTCGATATTTTTAAGATACTTTTTCATCAGTTTGTTCCTGGTTACCTGGCAGTCATTGTGACGACATCCTTATGCGCCAACTAAACTCATTGCTTATCAAGGCTTTTCAGCTTTTTACACTTGCCTGACCAATGCCTTATTTCCAAACGTATTATTTCAGTTCGATCAAATGAATTTTCTGCATACTCGATGCCGGTGGCTTTATCCATGGGCGAATATTTGTCAAGAAGCAAGGATAACGCCTTCATTTTTATATCCTTCGACAGATTTCTTGTGGTCAAACAGCTCAAAATAATGCTCTCGTATTCGGTTGTAAACTTGTCGGAAATCACCTGTGTGCGGCCTACCACGCAAAACGAAACATTCGGGTTCTCGTCGATGCACCGCAATTTCCTTCCTTCCTGTGCACAATGCAGGTAAATGGATTCTTTTCCATCCCAGGCATAATTGATGGGCAAACCGTATACTTCGCTATCCTCGCAGCATAGCGACAAGATACCGTATTCTCCGTTTTGCAATAGAATACGGGCAGCGCTTTCATCCATGAGCCTGTCTTGTCGCCTTACCTCTGAATTGGAAAAAATCATAGTACACTATTTAAATGATGTTTAAACGAGTCCTCTAGGCCAGTCTTACCCGTGGATCGAGCCACGCATACAGCACGTCGGTGAGCACATTTACCAATACGAGCACCACCGAGATAAACAGCACTGCGCCCATAATTACCGGAAGATCATACTTTTCGAGGGCATCCACGATCACTACCCCAATGCCTTTCCAGTCGAACACATATTCCACAAATACCGCTCCGGCCATCAGCGAAGCAAACCAACCGGTAATGGCCGTGATAACGGGGTTGAGGGCATTTCGGAGGCCATGCCTGACGACCACATCAAAGCGGCTCAGCCCTTTGGCATAGGCTGTCCGGATATAATCCTGCGACAGCACTTCGAGCATCGAACTGCGCGTAAGACTCACCACGATAGCGAGGGGACGTATGCCCAGCGTAACCGCCGGCAATATCAGGTTGCGCAGGTTAATGTACTGAACCCCTGTAACATCGTCCACCGAATAAAGACTTCCAAACATGGGCAGTCCGGTGTATTCAGCCAGCAGGTAGGCAAAAATCCAGGCAAAAAGTATGGCAGCGAAAAACGAAGGAACGGACATGCCCAGCGATGAAAAAACCAACAGAAACCTGTCGAGAGGACGGTTGTGATAAAGGGCTGCCAACACGCCCAACGCAATGCCGATGAGCATGGCGATGACAATGGCGGCGGTAGCCAACAGCAGTGTTTTCGGGAAGGCTTCACCTATAATGGCACTCACCTGCCGTTTACTTTGATACGAGCGACGCAGATAGGGTTTCTTTAGCACAAGCCGCCAATCAGAAACGGTAGCAAGAGTGATTCCTTTGCGGTCGGCATCCATTGTGTTGTGTATAGAAACAGGACTTAAGTCGTTGAGGTAATGAAAGTACTGCATCAACGGAGGTTTGTCGAGGCCGAGGTCTTTTTTTATGGCTTCTACCGACGAAATATCGGCACGTTGCCCTAACAGCATCCGGGCAGGATCGCCGGGCAGGATATTAAAAAGCAGAAAAATAACTGTCGCCACGCCCCAAATAACGAGCAGTCCGTAAGCTAATCGTTTTACCAGATACCTGATCATGGTGTTAAGTATGAGGCCAATTTCTCCCGGTCGGGAAATCCCCTGAACGGCCATTTTTCGAGTACTACGCCATCGTGCATGAGCATCAACCCCGGGTTAGACCTGATCATGGCCTTGAGTTCGATGTCGTCGGCAAACAAAGACTCAACCTCAATTTCATGTTTTAGCAACACACGTTCGATGATGGGTTCACCGGAACTTGTGAGGAGCACAATGGGTATGTTCAGGGCTTCAGCATCCTGAATCACTTGTTTTACAGCCTTTAAGCCGTTAGGGTTGGATTCCTCCAGGTCGTAAGCCACCACCACAAGTTGAAAATCGGGGTTTTCAAACACGGCTTCTGTCCAGTCGTTGCCTTCGGCATCTTCCAGAATCACACCATGTTTTAATATCCGGCCTGAATCGTCGATTCGCTGGTCGACGAAAGTCCATTCGGCCATCCACACCGAGTCGTTCCAGGGGTAGTCGGGCGACAAAAATTCCTGTTCCTCGCCGGTGAGGATATTCCTGTATTTAACGAAAGTTTTCACCTGATCGAGTCCTTCGGCTTTCATGTCGTTGCCCACTTTCCAATCGCGGAAATCGAGCATGGGCAGGTGGCGGTAGTTAAAAACAACGAACCAGGTATACAACCCGACAACCACCACAAGTATAAGACTCTGAACACCCTGAGGCATTTTTGTGCGGATTCTGTTTCGGTAGGCAAAAATGATAACCGCCAGGATGATCAGATAGATATTTTTATAAAAAGTTTGCCAGTTCGTGAGTTTTACCGCATCGCCAAAGCAGCCGCAGTCGGGTACCATGTTGTAGCGGGCATCCAGGTAGGTGACCACCGTAAAAACAACCATGATCAAAAGCAGACCCAGTGTGGCAAGCTTCGATTTTAGTCTGAAAACCAAGGCTATACCAATAAGGAATTCCACCACGATGAGAAAGATGCTCAAGGCCAGGGCATAATGTAATAAGCCTGTCCATCCGTAAACCAGCAGATAATCTTCCACACGGTAAGCCGTCCCGATGGGGTCGAAGCCCTTTACGGTGGAAGAAAAAATGAAAACCAACCCGGTGATAACGCGGATGATGGCAATAAGAGGGGGTTCGTGTTTTATTTTTCTACGATTCATGCTCCAAAACAATTTTTATGAGTGCAAAAACAGCATAATTAATGATGTCCAGGTAATTGGCGTCGAGGCCTTCAGAGGCGATGGTCTTGCCCTGGTTATCTTCTATTTGCTTGATGCGCAACAACTTCATCAGAATAATGTCGGTAAGCGACGAAATCCGCATGTTGCGCCAGGCTTCGTCATAGTCGTGGTTTTTGTTCATCATCAAGTCGCGGGCAGCAAACAGGTGATGTTTAAAGGCAGCCACGGCCTCATCGTGCGAAAGATCTGCCGAGTCGGCCACTCCTTTTTCGAGCTGTATCAAGGCCATGACAGAATAATTAACGATACCGATGAATTCGGGAACAATCCCCTCCTCTATTTTCTGATCGCCTTTGACCTGAATGCTGCGTATTCGGTTGGCCTTGATGTAAATCTGGTCGGTAAGGCTCGACAAACGCAGGATGCGCCAGGCCGTGTTGTAATCCTTTTGTTTGGTAACGAAAACGTTCAAACACTGGTCGATAATTTCAGTAAATTGTTGCGATGTATCTTTTTTCATGGACACGATAAGTCTTAAATTCTACCTTTGTAATCTGTATGGCAACCGCTTTTATTCGGGGCTATAAAAGTACAACATTTAGCTAAATCAACATGAAACTATCGTGTAATGGTTATCAATTAGATTTAAACACATCCGTGGTGATGGGTATAATCAACTGTACGCCTGACTCTTTTTACAGCGGCGGGCGGGCGCATCACCTCGATAACCTGCTGGAAACAGTCGAAAAAATGATTCGGCAGGGAGCACAGATTATTGATGTGGGCGGTGTTTCTACGCGGCCCGGAGCAGCGCTTGTTGAGGAATCGGAAGAAATTAAGCGTGTAATTCCTGTCTTGAAACTACTGGCAGAATCCTTTCCTGACACCTGGTTCAGCCTCGACACCTTCAGGGCACGTGT
The DNA here is from genome assembly GCA_002440885.1 of Bacteroidales bacterium UBA6244. GTDB lineage: Bacteria > Bacteroidota > Bacteroidia > Bacteroidales > F082 > UBA6244. Next base: position 15,183 of record DJVY01000174.1, on the reverse strand, counting down.
GGCCGGGATGGGGGTGAATGCCGGAGCACGCCTGATCAACGACATCAGCGCCGGAAGTCTGGATAGCGATTTATTGCCCATCGTGGCCAGCCTCAAAGTGCCTTACGTATTGATGCACATGCACGGCACTCCCCAACAAATGCAGGAATCGCCCCTCGACAAAGACATTGTCGCGGTCGTTTCAAGATTTTTCAGCCGCAAACTGGAGGAACTGACCAACCTGGGCATTGATCAGGTGATCCTCGATCCCGGTTACGGCTTTGGAAAAACCACCGCTGCAAACTACGTACTGCTGAAAAATCAGGCCCAACTGAGGATAAACGGCCTGCCATTGCTGACCGGGGTTTCGCGTAAGTCGATGATAAACAAAGTGCTTAACACCACTCCCGAACAAGCACTCAACGGCACTACCATCCTGAACACCCTCGCTTTGCTCAATGGCGCTAACATCCTGCGGGTGCACGATGTAGCCGAAGCCATGGAATGCATCAGGCTGACCTCGTTTTTTCAACAAACACACGATTAAGGCCATGATTTTCATCGAAAAAAACAGCACCAACCCTTACCACAACCTGGCTGCCGAAGAGGTTATCCTGAAAAATGTTGCTGAAGACACGGTAATGCTGTGGATCAACTCACCTGCGGTTGTTCTGGGCAAACACCAAAATGCCATGGCCGAGGTAAACCATCCGTTTGTACGCGAACACGACATCCCGGTGCTTCGCCGTATATCGGGAGGAGGCACGGTTTACCACGATGCCGGAAACATCAACCTGAGCATTGTCACTACCGTGGAACAAACCGACCGCATGATCGACTTCGTTAAATTTGCCGCTCCCATCAGACAGTTCCTGACAGTTAAGGGATTGAATACAAGCTACTACGGAAAGACCAACCTGGGCGTCAACGGGCGAAAATTTTCGGGCAACGCCGCGCATGTATTCAAAAAAAAAGTGTTGCACCACGGCACTATTTTATTCGATAGCAATCTGGCCATGCTGGAAAAATGCCTCCACCCTACCCCGGCTCGGATAACAGATAAGGCAGTGAAGTCGGTACGTGCCGACATCATTAACCTGAAAGAGCGGTTGCCGGACATTTCTTCTACCGGCGAGTTTGTGTCGCAGTTTAAAGCTTTTCTGCTGGACTATTTTGACATTCAAGAACAACGAACCACCAGTGATTATGAAAACCAACTGATTGCCACCCTTGTGAAAGAAAAATACAGCACCCCGGAGTGGAATTATGGCTATTCTCCGTCCTATACTTACGTAAAATCAGGTCTTTGGCATCATGAGGAAATCACGTTGAAACTGGAAGTAAAAAAGGGAATTATTGTAGATTTGCACCTTGAATCAAAAGAGATTTCACCAGTAATACATCAAAAAATAAGAGAACTATTTATACAAATCCCACATCATCCGCAGGCGATAAAGCAAAAACTGAACTTGTACGGTTCTCCGGAAACGGAAACCGCGTTATCATCGGATTTTCTTTTTAACCTGCTCATATAAAGTGAACTATGGAAAAAGCACAAAAACTATTCGATCCCATTTGGGAAGACTACCTGAAACAAAACCCGGAGGTAAAAAAAGTATACGATCTGTTCTCCGGTCTGGGTGAAGACGTGGTAAACGACCACATCGCCTTTCGCACTTTCAACGACAAACGTATAAACATCGACGTGCTGGCAGCTCCTTTTATCGAAGCCGGATACGTGTATAGTGGCGAGTACACTTTTGAACAAAAACACCTGTATGCCAGGCATTTTGAGCTAAAAGGATTCAAACATGCTCCCCGGATTTTTATCAGCGAGCTGAAGTTGGAAGA
>DJVY01000174.1:0-13325 GCA_002440885.1 Bacteroidales bacterium UBA6244 | reverse complement strand
GCCAACCACTTTACAGTGAGCATCAACGCACTGAAAACACTGAACTCCATCGAAAAAGTGAACTTGTACCTCAAAGACAATGGCTTCCTGCTCAACGACTCAGGAGGAGAAATTAAAGGAACGCCCGCCGAATTGTTGGAACAATCGTCGATAAAAGCCGGAACGCTGCCTATCGCTTTTACAGAGGGTGTGCACGAAATACCCAGCTGCTATTATGAGTTTGCCCGCCGCTATCCCGACAGAAATGGCGAACTCTATGGTGGCTTTATCGCTAAGTCGGCAGACAAGATATTTGAGAGTACGGATTTTTATAAGAAGTAAGACGCATTTAATCATCCTCGTTCACGACAAATGAAGCATACTTAATTAATGTTGTATTATTGGCTTATGCATAAAGTATACTTAAAGACAAAGTCAATGTTCGGTATGAACCTTTTGTTGACAACAAAGGAATCATGTGGAAAAATTAATTAGGGGAAAAGTGCCGTGCTCGGGAGGTTAAAACAACTATCCAAAAATTAGTGGTCATCAATAATATAAAAAAAAACCTTTTTGGCAAATCAGTTATCAGCAATATCCAGAGTAGAAATGAAAAAAAATGAGCTGCAGATATCACTACGAAACCTATCTGCTTCCCTCCAGGGCGAAGTAGAGACCGACGACAGCATCCGGTTAATATATGCCACGGATGCCTCCGCTTACCGGGAGGTTCCTCTTGGTGTGGTGTATCCGGCCCATGCCGATGACATTAAAAAGCTCATCACTTTTTGCCGTGACCACAACACCTCGCTCATTCCGCGTACCGCCGGGACTTCTCTTGCCGGACAAGTGGTTGGTGGAGGTATCGTGGCTGATGTGTCAAGGCACATGACCAAGATACTGGAAGTCAACGTGCAGGAGAAATGGGTGCGGGTGCAGCCGGGCGTTATCCTCGACGAGCTAAACATGTACCTCCGTCCAATGGGGTTATTTTTTGGCCCTGAGACCTCAACTGCCAGCCGGTGCATGATGGGCGGCATGGTAGGCAACAATGCCTGTGGGGCTCACTCGCTGATCTATGGTAGCACCCGTGAGCACACGCTGGAGCTCACCACCCTGCTCAGCGACGGATCGGAAGTGACTTTCGGCAAGGTGTCGAAGGAAGAATTTGAGGAGAAATGCCGGCTTGAAAGTCTGGAAGGCCGTATTTACAGACTATTTAAAGAGATGCTGAGCCAACCGGAGAACCAGAAAGAAATCATCAGCCAGTTCCCCGATCCGGAAATTGAGCGCCGGAATACAGGCTATGCTATCGACCTGCTGTTGCAGACCGAGGTGTTTGGAGAAAATGAAAAACCATTCAACCTCACACAGCTATTGGCCGGATCGGAAGGAACACTGGCCTTCACCACCGAAATAAAACTCAACCTGGTCGACCTGCCTCCTGCCAACAAAGCCCTTGTATGCGCTCACTTCAACACCATCGCCGACTCACTAAAAGCCAACCTGATAGCCCTAAAATTTAAACCGGCAGCCATCGAGCTAATGGACAAGATAGTCCTTGACCTTACCAAAGAAAATATAGAGCAACTGAAAAACCGCTTTTTTGTAGAAGGCGACCCCGGTGCTATCCTCGTGGTGGAATTTGTTGGCAACGACATGAAATCCATCCGCGAGCAGGCTGCCGCCATGGAAAAAGCCATGCGGGCCGCCGGACTCGGCTATCATTTCCCTGTGGTAGAAGGTGCCGACATGAAACGCGTGTGGGATCTAAGGAAAGCCGGGCTGGGCATCATCAACAACCTGCCCGGCGATGCCAAACCCGCTCCTGTTATTGAAGACACGGCAGTAAACCCCGCCGTGTTACCCGACTACATCAATGAATTCGATGCCATGCTTAAAAAGTATGGAAAGGAATGTGTGTACTATGCCCATGTGGCCACAGGAGAACTGCATCTGCGCCCGATACTGAACTTAAAAGACCCGGCAGATGTGGAATTGTTTTACCAGATTGCCCTCGAAACGGCCAGACTAGTTAAAAAATACAGAGGTTCACTCAGCGGTGAGCACGGCGATGGCCGCCTGCGCGGACAGTTTATCCCGTTGATGGTAGGCGAACACAACTACCAATTGTTCAAAGAGATAAAAAAAACATGGGATCCTCAGGGTGTGTTTAATCCGGGGAAAATTGTAGATACACCGGCCATGAACACCTCCCTAAGGAATGTTCCCGGCCTGCCGACAAGAGAAATCAAAACGACTTTCGATTTCAGCAAAGACCTGGGCATCCTGCGTGCCGCCGAGAAATGCAATGGCACGGCCGTTTGTCGCAAGACTGAATTGTCGGGAGGCACCATGTGTCCGAGCTACATGGCCAGCCGCGACGAACGCCAAACCACCCGCGCCAGAGCCAATGTGTTGCGCGAATTTCTGACCAACAGCACCAAAGCCAACCCCTTCGATCACGAGGAAATATACCAGGTGATGGACCTCTGCCTCTCCTGCAAAGCCTGCAAATCAGAGTGTCCGGCCAGTGTGGACGTGGCCAAACTCAAAGCCGAATTTTTACAACAATACTACGCCAGCCACCGCATCCCCCTGCGCACCCTGATGATCGCACACATCAGCAAGATCAATACACTTGGAAGCCATTTCAGGTGGATATACAATTTTGTGAATGGCAACAAATTCATCTCGGGAATGACAGCCCGACTAGTTGGATTTGCCCCAGAAAGGCAGTTCCCTTTGTTATATAAAACCACCCTCGACAAATGGCACCGGCAAAATACCCGCCGCCACAACGGCAGCTTTCCCAATGGCCGCGTGTTTTTGTTCAACGATGAATTTACCCGTTTCAACGACACCGAAATCGGCATCAAGGCCATCAAGCTCCTGCTGGCGCTGGGCTATGAGGTAATCATTCCCGACCACCTCGAAAGTGCCCGTACCTACCTGAGCAAGGGATTGGTGAAACGCGCCAAAAAAATCGCCAACCAGAACATCCGCAAACTCGTGTCGCTTATCACCTCCGAAACACCCCTTGTAGGCATAGAACCATCGGCCATCCTTACATTCAGAGATGAATACAAAGAACTGGCCGACCCTTCGTTGAAGCAGGAAGCCTCTGCCTTGGCAAAAAACACCTTTATGATTGATGAGTTTCTGCAACGGGAAATAAAAGCCGGAAAAATTACCCGGGATCAGTTTACACACGAGAAAAGAGAAATAAAGCTGCATGGCCATTGTCATCAAAAATCACTGGCCAGCACCTCACCCACGTTGTTTATTCTGAATTTCCCCGAAAACTATTCCGCCACAGAAATCCCCTCAGGATGCTGTGGTATGGCCGGATCTTTTGGTTTCGAGAAAGAACACTACGACCTGAGCATGAAAGTCGGAGAGTTGGTTTTGTTTCCAGCCGTACGAAACAGTGCCGCTACCACCTTGATAGCCGCACCCGGCACCTCATGCCGACATCAGATAAAAGACGGCACCTCACGCAAAGCCCATCATCCCATAGAAATTCTGTATGATGCATTGCTCAAATAAAAAAAAGTGTAATTTTGCACTCCAATTTTGGTCCAGTAGCTCAGCTGGATAGAGCAGCAGCCTTCTAAGCTGCGGGTCACAGGTTCGAGCCCTGTCTGGATCACTTTAAAAATCAAATGGTTACGGTGTTTTTTTACTGTAACCATTTTTTTTGCTCACACCTTTTCAAAGCAACAGTTTGAGTTAGCACATTTTACAATTTAAAAGCAGCACAGATTTGAAAGGTTTAAAAACACAAGATATAAGAGATTACATGAGTGAAGCCGACTGATTTTTCTTGCCAAGCTGAACTCACAACACAACAGATCGCTCAAAGCAAAGTGGCAAAAGGCTTACCCGAAAAGGTTAAAGCAAGCGAAAGGATGGTGTCCTTGCAAAAAACTCAACAAAAGAATTGGAGACCAAAACCGGAAAAAATGTTGTAACCGGAAAAAATTTTCTGCCTCCTTCTAAGTCAAATAATAAATTATGGAAATAACAGGGGCAAAAACATGCATCAATGTCAAATCATTAAATTTCTAACGCATTTCTGCCTGAGTCACTACGAACGCCCAGCTTCATCTAACAAGCGGGTGTAGTGCTTTACCGTGCGGAGAATTAGTGCGATCAGGACTGTTGCAAGTAGCACATAGTGAGCCGGAGTGATTAATTCTACCGTACCTGTCTTGAAAAAGTGGCGCAGGTCGTCGATGAACACAAAGCCCACCACAGTGGCCAGGACTCCCGAATACTCGCGGCGTAAAACACTTTTAAACGAAAACGGAACTGTGTTTTTCTTATATTTACGCAAACAGGGAATAAATGCCGGAGTAGCATTAGCCCAATCCATGTAGGACTTACCGAATTTACGTTCCAGAAAACGCTCTTCGGCAAACATAATTCTTTCATAATAAAGCCAAAAGGCCAGAGTTACTATGATGACGAACATCCAGTTGAAGGTGAACATAACAATACCGATCCACATGAAATAATTGCCCAGATACAGCGGATGACGAACCGTGGAATAAATGCCCGTTGTGTTCAGCGATTCGGCCACCTGACCTTCTTTGGTATTGCGTCCGGAAGTGCCTTTGGGCGTAGTGGCGATGGCCACGGCACGTATAACAAACCCGAGAAAGCTAAGCGAGAAAGCCACCCAGGACAGCACCAACCTGGTCTCCACCCCCATGCGTGAATGGGTTAGGTAAACAACCGGAATTGCAAGTAAAAAAAGTATTACAGGAATCTCTCCCCTGTGTTTGAACAAAAAATTACCTTCTTTCTCAAATGAATTAATAAATGCCATCGTTTTTATTTTAGAGGCGCAAAGATAGCACTTTTGCAATTACCTGACAGACTTAGGTTGTATCGGTTTTCTTGGCATGATCATCGGATATTGCCCTACAACGGCATCACGGTTTCACTCAATCAAACCATGGATCCATGTTGGTATTGGTGTTGGCATAAATATCGGAGTTATTGTACCTTAGTATTGTTTCCAGAAACCGTATCCGAATTTCAGCATCCTGATCGTTCGGGTCGTGTTGCAAAACGGCTTGGTAATCATTTATGGCTTTCCCCTTTTCATCAAGTTTTACCCAAAGCTCCGCCCTAAGTCGGTACAAAGCCACCTCACCGGGATGATCAATCAGTACATTGGAGATTTTTTGGACAATGGCCATCAGGTCCTTTTTATCCTTTGCCTTTTCAATCTCTTGCTCAATCGATTTCAACAAACACATTTTTAATTACTTGTAGATATCCGTACAAGGGTTAATTCGATATCTCCATTTTCAGGATAGATCTCCAGCCAGTTGTTATCCTCAGAGAACCATTTGTATTGGTTGCCCACACGGATAATAAAATCGCTCATCTGATCACCCTCGGGCATGGTTACGACAAATCCACCGTTTTTGCCCGAAGCGCTACCATAGGAGAAGATTACGGAAACAGGCTGACTGTTTAAGCTCCTGGCTTTCACAAGGATGTAATTGCTTTTCCTCACGTTTACAGGAACCGGCTCGAAGGTAATTTTGCCAGCAGATTTCGTATTAACGGTAAGCGATGAGTTGAGTACATCTGTAATGGCATTGTCTTCGATGTATTTGGTGATTTTAGAAATCATTTCTCCCGGATAGGCTTCGTCGGGTTTAATCTGCCGTGCATTTTTATAGGCAGCGATGGCCTTATCGTAAATTTTTGCTTCGTACAATTTATCGGCTTCCTCTATGGCAATGGTGTAACGCCCCATGAGTTCCTGCATCATCTCAGTAATTTTGGCTTCACATTCAGTCATTTTGGCCTGAACAAAAACGTCATCAGGTTTTATACTGGCAGCCAGTTTAAACTCGTCCAGCGCCTTTTGAAAATCGCCCGCATCGAAAAGGCTATTTCCTTCACTCACAGCTGTTTGATACCGTTGTTCACGTTCTTCGGCCAACTGCACCAGCAATTGGTCTATTTCCAGTATCCGGGCCGTCGGATAGTTGTCGTTTTTAGCCAGAGCGGCAGCTTTTTGGTATTCACTTCGCGCCAGTTCGTATTTTTCCTCTTCGAAAAGCATGTCAGCTCTGGCCACACTTTCGCCGAAAGCAAGTTTACGGGCAGCTTCTTTAGCTATTTCATCGAGGGTGGTTTTTACTTCGGCCATCTTCCGGGTAGCTTCCTGATCTGTAGGTTTTACAGTAGCAGCCTGCTCAAAAAACACGAGCGATCGTTCGTAACTCTTGGTTGCTAAATAAAAATTTCCTGAATCGAGGAGAGCCCTATACTGTCTGTCAATTTCAGCTTGCAGGGCTTGTTCGGCAAGCAGACTATCAATCTCTGCTATTTTGTTTAGCGGAAGTGTGGCGGAGGGCTTTATCTCAAGGGCTTGTTGCCAGGCTTCTTTCGACTGACTCAGCTGACCCTGATCGAAAAATCCATTGGCCGCAGCAATTTGTTGGTTGTATCGGGTATCAATTTCGCGCTGTTTTTCGGCATTAGCCATCAACTGATCAATTTCGGCCATTTTGCCCACAGGATAATTTTCAGCCGGTTTCAACGCCGCTGCTTCTTTGAATTTAAGTCTGGCCATATCGTATTGTGCTGCTTCAAAGGCCTGATCGGCTTCTGCTATCAGTGCCAGATAGACTTTGTTTCGCCGTTCCAGTTCGGCTTGTTCTTCCATTTTCCTGGCTACAAGCTCCAACTGTTGGGCAGGATACACATCGAGTTCTTTTACTGTAAGGGCAAACTCATACTTTTCTTTGGCCAGAGCATAGTTTTCCGCAAAAAAGGCGCTGTCGGCCGACTGAACAATCTCGTTATAACGAGATTCAAAAGCTTTTTGCTGATCGGCAAAATACGCGTCGATGGCAGCCAGTTGGGTACGTGGATAGCTTTCGGCAGGCTTGAGATTTAAGGCCAGACTGTATTCAGCTTTAGCTTCTTTATAAGCCGCTACACTGTACAAACTGTCCCCTTTTCTGACAAAGGCAGTGTAGTTTTTATCCAGATCCTTTAGCTGCAAGGTCAGTTGTTCGTCAATTTTTTGGATCATGTCGCCGGCGTATGTTTTTTCAGGCCAAAATGTTGCGGCTTCCTGATAGGCTTTTTTGGCTGCGATAAAATCCTTGTTCACATAAAATTCATCGGCTTTCTGCACCAGGGTATTGTATTTTTTTTGCTTGTCGGCGAGCGGTTTAAGTTCTTTAACTTTGGCCAGTGCCTCAGCCTGATCCGGAATAATCGACAAGGCTTCGCGGTATTTTTCAACAGCAGTTACAAAATCGTTGATCATGACATACCTGGAAGCTTCTTCTATTTTATCGTTGCATTGCTGATTTTTTTCGAGCCACTCCGTTTTAAGTGAGGCAGCCAAAGCACGCTGTTCACCCGGCTCACTGTTACCCGGGAATAGCTGTTGGGCCTGATCGAAATTCGTCATGGCCTCGTCATACTTTTTTTCCGCCAGCAAAGCCTTTCCACCCGAAATCAGCCGTTCGTAGTTTTCCAGCTTTTCTTTTTCCCCGGCTTGAAAGGAGACAATTTTATTTATCTGATTTTGTGCATATTCATCGGTGGGGATAATCGTAAGTGCTTTTTCGTATTGAAGAATGGCCTGATTCAGTTTGCCGGCAGCAAACAATTCATCTGCGTGGTCGATGTGATCGTAATACAGCTCTTCGGACTCCATTTTTGCCTGCATTTTCGTTACAATCTCTGTTATTTTTTCTGTGGCATAGGAGTCGTCAGGCTTAAAACGCAGGGCCATTTGGTAATAGGCTTTGGCATCAATCCATGAAGACTCTTTAAACTTCCGGTCGGCAAAAATAATAGCCTCATCGTAGGTAATCGGCTGTTGACCTTGTACCGAATCCACAAGCATCAACAAGATCAACACAACAGCTAATCTACTGAAAAACAAACTTATATATGGAGTAACATTTTTTATCATATTTCCGCCATTGGTTTTATCCTTATCGGAGTGAGGTAAAAACGGCATTTCGGTCGTATTATTTTGTTATTGAATTTTTCCATCGCTGATAATCAGTTTTCTGTCGGCCATATCAGCCAGTTCGCGGTTATGGGTAACAATGACGAATGTTTGACCAAATGCAGAGCGCAAGCTTAAAATCAGCTCGTGTAATTCGTTGGAGGCCTGGCTGTCGAGGTTGCCGGAGGGCTCATCGGCAAGTACAACGGTGGGTTTGTTAATGAGCGCGCGGGCAATAGCTACACGTTGCTGTTCGCCGCCCGACATGGCCGACGGTTTGTGGTTTTTTCGCTCCTTCAGGTTTAAAAAACCGAGTAACTCCATCGCTCTGCTTTCGGCCACCTGTCGTTTTTCGCCTGCAATCAACTGCGGGATCATGATGTTTTCGATGGCCGTAAACTCGGGTAGTAAATGGTGAAACTGAAACACAAATCCAATGTGCTTATTGCGAAAAGTGGCCAGATCATTTGGTTTCAAACTAAGTACATCTATCCCCTGAATGGTAATTTTTCCCTGATCGGCCTTATCGATAGTTCCCAGTATCTGAAGCAAGGTCGATTTTCCAGCTCCTGACTTGCCAACGATACTTACGATCTCACCCTCACCGATTTCCATGTCGATACCGGAGAGAACCTGAAGTTTACCGTAAGATTTGTGCAAATTTTCTGCTTTCAACATAACATGTGCCGTAAGCTGCAAAGATAAAAAAAGACTGTTGACAATAGACTTCCTCAGCCACTTAATCTTCCTGACTGAGGTAGATTCCATCCTCCTCGAGCCTGACAAGTTGTTGCTTATATAACGCGCCGATGGCTTTTTTAAAGGTCTTTTTACTCATTTCGAGGCGAGCCAGAATGACCACGGGATCAGATTTATCGGTGAGGGCCAGAAAACCATTATTCATTTTCAACGCTTGCAAAACTTTCTCAGCGGCAGGTTCAACGTGCTCATAACCTGGTTTTTGTAGCATTACATCAACTTTTTTATCAGGGCGCACATGTTTTACATAACCTGTTACATGCTCACCAGGAATAACGGCCTGAAACAATTCGTTGTCGTAAAGCAACCCGATGTATTTGTTGTTAATAATCACCTGCATACCTATTTCAGTCGGCTCACAAATAAGCAAATCCACCTCCTGTCCCTGTTCCAACTCAACGTCTTCGCGTTCGAGGTATCGCTCAATGCGCGTCGTACCCAACAAACGCTGTGTCTTCTCGTCGAGTTTAACATACAACACGCATTTTTTTCCGGGATACAACCGCATTTTTTGCTCAGAGAAAGGAATCAGGAGCTCCTTTTCAAGTCCCCAGTCGGCAAAAGCGCCTATTTTATTCACTTCTGTGACCTCGAGCACGGCAAACTCATGAAGTTCAGCCAAAGGCGTTTCAGTAGTGGCCACGAGCCGATCTTCAGAGTCGCGGTAAAGGAAAACATCAATTTCAGTTCCTTCAGCGAATCCTTCGGGGATATATTTATTGGGCAGCAAGACTTCATTTTGTTCCTCATCTATCAGGTAGAACCCGTGGTCAGTCGACCGCAAAGCTTTGAGCGTATTCCATTTACCGATGTTCATCATACAAAACCAGATTTGCGGCAAAGGTAAGCAAACCATTGGTACAATGGCCTTGTGTCGGCAGACAGCCTTTAGGATTTGCGGGAAGCGGCCTTTTTCACCTTTCGGCGAATGATGTTCATTTTCGATTTTATTCCGGCCGAGGCCGTAGGTATAATTATTTCAAACATGAGTTCCAACTCCCTGACCAATGCCGGCTCATTTCTGGCAATCTGATAAAAGATATCCATGCAGTTGGCTAAAACAGCTATAGAAGTGTTGCCCTGCAAAATCTTTTCAGAACAAAAACCAATTAAAAAACCATGATGTTTTTCAGGTATTTCTGTTCGGGCCAGAATAGAACAAATAGTCCGCATCACAGACTCCTGCTGGATTTCAGGGAGTCGTTCGACGAAAGTATCCAGATACGGACTGATCAGTTGAGGATGGCTATCGAACACCTTGCGCAACGGCCAGGCTGCACGTTTGGAAAGGGGATCGATGTTGGAAAAAGTAAGTTGAATCAATTGGGATAAGAAATCAGGCTTTTCAATGGCCACTTGTGCCAGAAACAAGGTATGGGACTCCGAAAAGCCGGCCATAATTAAATCTTCAATGTCAGGATAAGATTGAGCCATGTGCCAAAATAAAAGCAAAAATAACAAAAGACTTCCCTCCTGGCGGTGAAAAAAAATGATAAATCAATCGGGCACGTAGTTTAAAAAGAATTCAAATACGCCATCAATTTTCTGATTTAAAACGCTTTAAAACATCTGTGATTAATCCGACTGAAAAGGCAACAAACCTACTCGCCTGTCAACGGCTTGTTTTTAACTATATTTGGATTTTTAACACAGAAACACCATGAACAGTTTAAAAGGGACACGCACAGAACAGAATTTATTAAAAGCCTTTGCCGGCGAATCTCAGGCCAGGATGCGCTACGACTATTTTGCCAGTCAGGCGAAAAAGGAAGGTCTGGAACAAATTGCTGCCATTTTTATGGAAACAGCGCTCAACGAAAAGGAACATGCCAAACGTTTTTTCAAGTTTCTGGAAGGAAACATGGTAGAAATAACGGCCACTTATCCTGCCGGAAGTATTGGAACGACAATGGAAAATCTGAAAGCATCGGCTGAAGGAGAAAACGAAGAATGGACCGATTTGTATCCTGAGTTTGCCAGAATTGCTGAGGAAGAAGGATTTAAAGAAGTGGCCTCGGCTTTTAAATTAATTGCCAAAGTAGAAGAGGCCCACGAAAAAAGATACCGTACATTGTATCAGAATCTGGAGGAAGGACGTGTTTTTGAGCGCGGCGACAAGATCGTTTGGAAGTGCAGGAACTGTGGTTACTTGCATGAAGGCAAAAAAGCTCCGCAGAAATGTCCGGCCTGTTTGCATCCCCAGTCGTTTTTTGAAATCAAAGAGGAAAACTATTAGACCTTAAGCCACTATTTCAGGGTCACTCTTTCAGTGATAATCGGACTGGCATCACGCCATCAGGAATCAAACTAAGAGGTTGATTTCGTATGCCTTGTTAAATCCTCACCCGGCTTTGGTTATGCCATACCCGGGTGTTTGTTAAAATTCAGATGATTAAAAAATGAGATGGAATATCTTTTTGGCTGTTTTCTGGTTGATTTCAGTCAGCAGCGAGATGGTGGGACAACCACTTCTGGATCGCCTCGAAGTGCTTAAGCGACAATATCCTTTTAGCTATACCAAACTTGAAACCAACGATGCTTTCAGTGAGAAATACCTGATCAGCTTTACCCAGTCATTGGATTATCAGAGTAGTGTGACCGACACTTTTACCCAGAGGGTAGTTATCTCGCATCGCGATTTTAGTTCGCCCGTGGTATTTATTACCGAAGGCTACGATGCCCATAGTGCCTTAAAAAAGGATTTCGAATACGAGCTCACCCGTTATTTAAACGCCAACCAGGTGTGTGTTGAGCACAGGTATTTTGGTGAATCGAAACCCGACAGCATGGTGTGGAAATACCTTACCACCGAAAATGCAGCCACCGATCACCACCGCATAGCCATGTTCGTAAAAGAAATTTATTCCAACAAACTCATTTCGACAGGGATAAGTAAAGGCGGGCAAACCACTAACTTTTTCAAATTTTATTATCCTTTTGACGTCAATATTTGTGTGCCATATGTAGCTCCTGTGGCCTTTTCATCGGAAGATAAAAGGGTTTATTCGTTTCTGAATCAGGTAGGTTCCGCTTCGTGCCGTAAGCAAATCAGAGACTGGCAAATGTTTATGCTAAAGAACAAAAAGCGGTTTCTGGCTGCCTTCGCAAAGGCAGCCGAAAAAAAACATCTTACCTACAATATGGGGCAAGAAAAAGCTTATGACTTGCTCATTTTTGAGTACCCATTTGCTTTTTGGCAATGGGGGCAAACCAATTGTAATGACATACCCGACACAACAGCTTCGCCCGAAGCCATGATCAAGCACTTGGACAGGGTAGCCGGTCTGGATTGGATTTCCAATGAAGGAATCGAACGACTTCAGCCTTTTTTCTACCAGGCCATGCGCCAGATAGGCATGTATGGCTATGACATTGAGCCTTTTAAAGGCTACACCAACTACGACTCCAACGTGATTTTCGATTTTACACTTCCCGCAGGTGAAGAAGTTGTATTCGAACCCGAATTCATGCAGGAAGTGGATGCTTTTCTTCGCCACAGGGCTACAAACATGATTTTTATTTATGGAGAATATGATCCTTGGTCGGCAACAGCTTTCGAACCGGGAGGCCAGACTAACTCCTTCAAAGTGGTAAAAGAAGGAGGAAGTCATACTACCCGCATCACCAACATGCCGGAGGCACAACGCAACCAAATTCTCGACAGCCTGAACACCTGGCTATTAAAAGATAACAACAACACAAACCATATGAAAAAAGAAATGAAGAAAAAAGTAACCGGGGTAGGCGGTGTGTTCTTTAAAAGCAAGAATCCGGAAGCACTTCGCGCGTGGTATGCCCAAAACCTGGGATTGATAACCAACGAATACGGCTCATTGTTTGAGTTCAGGATGAGCGACCAACCCGATCAGAAAGGCTACCTGCAATGGAGCCCTTTCGATGACAAAACCACTTACTTCCTCCCTTCAGAAAAAGAGTTTATGATTAACTACAGGGTGGAGAACCTGGACGAATTGTATCAGGAGTTTAAACAAGCGGGGGTTACCATATTGGATGAAATTGAAACCTACGAATACGGAAAATTCCTGCATATACTTGATCCTGAAGGAAATAAAATTGAATTGTGGGAACCTGCCGACAACGTATTCACACGTATGTACGATGGTAAAACAACCAAATAGGCGAGCAAATCACAGCTACAAGCCTGATGCTTTACCGCAGTTGTCAGAAACTGCAATAAGCTGCGCAACCTCTGAAAAAGAAAGGAATCGGTATTTAGCAATAAAACAATGCCGTTTATGTTTAACAACAGTTTAATTGCATGATTTTCAACAAATAGGTTTAACTGCGAAACATAAGTACCTCAATTTACCCATCCATATTTGGGAATAAACGCTATAAAACAGGCCTGGATAACTGACCACGAGATGAGACATGAAAACAGCAAGACTACAGAGATTTACTTACATATTTCAACCAAAGGCTTTGATCAAATAAAAAATCCGTTATATCTTTTTAGATAAAAAAAAGTTAGTACATTTGGTCGTCATTAATCAACAACAATATTTCCATGGAAAAAACTCATTTCCTATCCCGCGACTGCGGGGACCTGTCCCGCGAATGC
>DJVY01000217.1 GCA_002440885.1 Bacteroidales bacterium UBA6244 | reverse complement strand
GCATCTTCCTCTTCAGCCATCATCTCGAAGATTTTCTTGGCTGACTTGCTCTCACTTTGTCGCGCCACTTGTGTATAAAACGCTTTTCCACGTCGTTCCAACAAAATAGCTGTTTTTAAAATTTCAATTGATTTATCAATTTTTTCCATGATCATTTTTTTTAATGCGTGGACAAATTTAATGAAAAGGAATCAAAAAACGGAAGTTAAAATCCCAAACATTAAAAAGTTGTTAAAATTCAAAAATAAGGGTTCGGGAAGGCTATTGACTGATGAGAATCTAAAGCAGGAAATTTTACCTCAGAGACGATGCTCCTTTTGGTACCTGGATTGAAATCCAGTTTGTAACCTGGATTGAAATCCAGGGTTACAATGTCGGTCGTGCCTACGGCACTTTGAAGTGGTATCAGGGAACCCCTGAAGTTTTCGAGGGTTGGCTATTGACATTGGCTGAAACAGAATGTACTCCTTTTAAAAATAATGATTTTTTATCCCAGCCCCGTCGGGTTTTTTCAACCCGTCGGGTCGAGAAAAAACACAAGACTTCGATTTCGACCCGACGGGTTTTGGCCAACCCGGCGGGTCAGGAGGGATAATTTAACAACAGTTTAATACTGACCGCTTCAAAACTACCTGCTCACCATGATCTTATGAGCAGAAACCAACTTACCTCTGGTAGTATAAGCTGTAACCACCACCAGCTGTTGAGAAATTTCAGGCAGTGCAATGGTGTTTTTTCCCTTTTGGATGGGATACGTACCTAACAATGCTCCGTTGACAGAAGTCACTTCTAATCGCAGTTCATTTTTATTTCCGGTGTATTCAACAACGAAGCTTCCGTTGCTTGGATTGGGATAAACAAATACTCCGTTATGCTCAGTTTCTGGTCTTTCTTCCGCCATATTAAAGGTAGTGCAGTCCACTTCTTGAAATTCCAAAATACCTGTATTGGAAATAATTCCTTTCCAACAATGTCCATCTTCTGATTTCATAACAAACCCCTGCATGGCTGACTCGAACAAAATATCTCCGTCGACATGGAGTTTGGCTTTGGGTTCTTCAACGCCTAAGCCCATATTACCTGCTCCAAACAAATAATTTTTCTGCGATAAGAAATGTAGTCCCTGGTTGGTGTCGGCAGTTATCCCGTGATAAAAATTACCTAAAAACAAATTGGCAAAATCACCACCCGACCAGCTGTTGGGCTCAATAAAAAAACTGGCTTCTTCTCCCTCATCGGCACGCAGGTGGAGCTTGGCGAGGGGTAGTCCGGTATTGCCAATGCCTACTTGGCCTGTTGTGCCCTCTCCATTAGAACAACCGACAAAAAATGTTGGAAGATTACTGCTAAAACCGACCATTAATGAACTTCCAAAAGGATTAGTAAGAGGCATTAACTCATGTCCAGCTCCAATTATCATTGATGTTGTTCCTGTGGCATTTAAATAACGTCCAATTGCCACGGCATGTCCTTCAGTTAAATTGTTGTACGATCCGAGGGCAACAGCGAAAACTGCATCGCTGGCAATTTGATTTGAAAGTCCAAACGCTGAAGAATAAGCACCAAGAGCTGTGTTATTAAACCCCATAGCATTGGCATAAGCACCTGTATTACTTCCCTCGCAAGAAAAACATTGAGCGAAGTTCCAATTTGATATAGCTATTAATACTATTGTAAGTACTAACTTTGTTTTACTGTTCATATACTTATTGTTTAAATATTTAATTTTTTATCCATATTCCTCTGTCACAAAGCTGCCCCGCTTTTGTAATGGTCCACGTGTATGTTCCTGCTTGAAATGAACGGGTGTTCACAGTAGTAATTAATTCATCTACTGGTTGTTCCAACAACAATCTATTGCTTATGTCGAATAACCTGAAAACAGCCTGTTTAACGGTAGTACGTATATTCAGCTCACTTGTTCCGGGGTTTGGATACACCAAGGCTCGGTGTATGTCTTCCTCAAGAAGTTCGGGTGTATCCACCCACAATCCGGCATCTGTTTTTATGATAAAAGGGTCTTCCTCACCGTATTGATTAACCAAATAATCGTATTGAGACCCCCCAACTGCAATGCCCCCGTCCCCGGTGGCAGCTACATAGTATGGGGCATATTCGGCATCGCGTCCTATGTAGCGCTCGTGCATCAGGTTAAGTTCCGAATCCAATTTTGCCAGATAGATTAAATCATAATAGCCGGTATAAAACCCCAAGGCATTGTCAAATGAAGCAGCCACACATATTTCTCCTTGCTCGTTGATGTCGATGCAGTCCTCCCATGCAGCATAAGTCATGGTATCCGGTGCCGTAAGTAATATCTGATTAGTTATTTGGTAAGAGGTATCATAACGCGCCACTCCCAAGTATCTATTTATACTGTTATTGGAACTATTAAAGCTCCTATATGAACCGGCCACAATAAGTTCACCATTAGGACTTATCATAGCATTAAATGGTTCATCGAAGCCTGCGCCATTTTCATTGTAGCAAATACTGCCAGTAATGTCATAATTAGCCGTATCTAGAATATAAGCCCCCGTTCCGCTTTGACAGTTATTTAGTTGTTGCCCTGCTACAAGATGTAACAATATGGACGAGCCTTGCATGTCGTAAGTTAACGACATGATTATACCAAGTTGTGAATCATCAAAAAGCTTTGAATTAACTACATCACCCTCTGGGTTTATCTCAATCAATTGAAGATGCAGTACTGCAGGGTTAACACTAATAGTTCGCCCTAGAAGATAATTTCCCGAGGTAAGCGGCAACATACAAACCCCATAAAAACCAGATGTTTGGCTTATTTCTTCAGGTATTGGATAGTACGCTTCCCAAATTTTATTCTTTGCAGCATCAAGCTTCATCATCCAGTTAAATTTGCTGACGATTATCAACGTATCAGTATTGGTATAATGTGTTCCGTTGCCCAAAAACAAATATTCTCCATTTTCAGGGAAACAATAAATTGTACTAACAAAGATAGCCGTGTCTGCATGAGACAATTCGATATCCCATCGAAGGGTATCATAGGGTGAACTGTTGCTAAAGGAGTATATTTCGCTCTCTATTACTTTCAGGGTTTGAAAAGGATAGACAGATTTGCTGCCCACAAATTCATCATCTGAGTTGGCCACTAATGCAGTAAAAAGACCACTTTTCGGCTCATCGAATACAATTTTGTAGCTCCCCTGGGCTTGCAGGGAAACTACAAAAAGAAAAAGTATCGCAATAATTAGGCTGTTGCGTATCATCGAATTAGTATTTTGCCTATCCTCAACAGTAACAGTACAAGTTGCAAACCTGCGACCTAATTTCGTATCGAGAACATGGTTTAAATAAATTTTGTAACTTGGCAAGGAGTCCGGTTCATAACCAAAGAAAGGGCTTGATTGGTGCTTCATCTGTTCTTTAAACTCCAGGATTTGGGCTATCATGGCCGTTGTGATTTTAAATTATATTTATTCATGACTTCAGGTTTCACTTCCAATTAACATTTTTGGGTTCTTTAAAAAGTGCCCATTTGATTTTCGAATGTAAAAGTAATGAATAAAATATTTCCTGAAACAAAAAAAATTCAATAAAGTTTGAATGACATTGAATTTTTAAGCCGTTTTTAAATAATGTGTTTGGATATACCGGTTGGCTTTTTGGTTGCTCGGGGATTAAACGTGTTTAGGTGATGGCTAATGAGCAGGTAATCAAACCTCACCAACGACAATGCTCTTTTGGTACCTGGATTGAAATCCAGTTTGTAACCTAAATTGAAATCCAGGGTTACAATGTCGGTCGTGCCTACGGCACTTTGAAGTAGTATCAGGAAACCCCTGTGGTTTTCGAGGGTTGGCTATTGGCATTGGCTGAAACAGAATGTACTCCTTTTAAAAATAATGATTTTTTAACTCAGCCCGCCGGGTCGAAGAAAAAGTCAAGACTTCGATTTCGACCCGACGGGTTTTGTCCAACCCGGCGGGTCAGGTATTCAGTGTTTTTTGAAGAAAGCGCTTGGTTGTCTACCCCTCGAAAGTAAACGACAAAAGGAAGACTTTTGACTTGAGCTGATCGATGGAGTTGGTGTAGAGGTTGCTTTCGCGAATGATGAGGTTGTTTAGTCCATAGCCCATTTTAATTTCAGTGCCGAACTTAAAATAGGTTGTATAAAAATCAAAGCCCACACCCAGCTCCAACGATATGTCGTGGCGGTTGAGCTTCACAGTGATGTCGTTGGTGTTCTGCTGGGCCTTTTTCTGGCTGGCCAGGTCGATAGAGTATTTTACTCCTCCAAGCACGTAGGCAGACACATTGTTCAAGCGGTGTGACTTATACTTTAACTCGAGGGGAAACTCAACATGGGTGGAGGCAATGCTCTTTTTCATTTCAACAAATGTCCCCACATCATTTTTGTAGGTAAGGATGTTGTAGTTAAGAATCCGTTCGCCGAACGACAAGGTGGGGATAAAGCGGAGGTCAAGAAAAGGGGTAATATGCAGATTTCCAACAATTCCGATGGAGAAACCCGGAGTAGGTGTTGAGTTTACACTGTAAACAAACGCTGAATCTACAGCATAAAAATCGGGCAGCTCAGTCGAGGTCCATTTAATAAACGGCAAATTTTCGATGGGTTTTACGCTAAAAAGCATTTGGTTTACGCCAAGGATAAAACCAAAATGATACCTGTTGTGGTCGAAAGTAGCTAAATTGAGCGGTTTTGCCTGCTGCGCCCAAACGCTATGCATACCAAACAGACTTAGTACCACCAGTAAAATAAACAACCTAAGAGGTTTCCAAAAAATTTGCTTCATGAGTACAGTAACGGTTTTCTGTTGTGGATAGTATATCATACAGTCCTATTAACTTTTATTATGTTTTATGGGTTTGCGGGGTTTCTCTTTGGTAGCCCAATAGAGGGTGGCGATGCCCATTGAAAGTCGTTTCTGTTTAGCCTCAACAAATCCTGCAATTTTCATTTGGTCTAAAAACTCTTCCCCTTCGGCAAATTGCGAAACAGAATCAGGCAGATAAGTATAGGCCTCTTTGTGTTTCGACACCAACCTACCTACCACAGGCAGGATAAAACGAAAGTAAAACTGGTAGATTTGTTTAAAAAGAAACCCTTTAGGTTTGGAAAACTCAAGCACCACAACCCTTCCTCCGGGTTTAAGCACCCGTTGCATATCTTTTAACCCGCGGTGGAGGTCTTCGAAGTTGCGTACGCCAAAGGCCACTGTTATGGCATCGAACGCATTATCAGAAAAAGGAATTTTAGCTGAATCACCATGCACCATCCTGATCACCTCATCGAGTTGCAGCTTTTTTATTTTCTGTGTGCCTACTTCCAACATCTGGGCTGCAATGTCGAGACCCACGATTTTTTTTGGTTTTAGTTTGGCCAGTTCGATGGCCAGATCACCTGTTCCGGTAGCCACATCTAATATCTGCATGGGCTTGATGGGCTCGAGTAACTTACGCACTTCTTTGCGCCAGCGGATATCTATTCCGGCCGAAAGCACATGGTTGAGTAAATCGTATCGGGGTGCAATGTCGTTGAACATCTTTTCAACTTTTTGCTTTTTTCCCGGTGTTTTATATTTTGTCATGGTAGTTATCTCTGATAAATTCAGGCCTGCATCATCTTGTAGACCTCTGCTTTCAACTTGATTTTGTTAACCGGAACAACGCCCACTTCTTCGCAAACCAAACCTCCTGCCAGGTTCGAGATGGCCGCCATCAGCTTTGGTTCCACATCGAGGGCCACCAACAACGAAGCCACGCTGATCACCGTGTCGCCAGCACCCGAAACATCGGCAATGTTGCGGCGATGTGCACGAATAAGCTGCGATTCATAGTTTCCATTTTCTTCCCAACTAACAAAAACACCAAGCTCCGATAAGGTGTTCAATACGATTCGGGAATGCAATTTATCCTGCAACTTCGACACGGCAAATTCTAACTGCTCGCTGTCATAAGGGTCGAAATGCAGACCTAATCCTTCCCGAACTTCTTTTAAATTGGGTTTAAACAACGTAACATCACGGTAATTCAAAAAATTTCGTTTTTTGGGGTCAACGGTAACGGGGATATCACGATTTCGGCATTCATGCACAACAAAACGGATCAATTCTTCTGAAATCACCCCTTTGTCGTAATCCTGAAAAATCACAACATGCACATCGAAGGTGTTAAAAACCTCCATCAACCTATCTTTTAGCTTGTCGACCTGATCAGTGGTCAGCGCTTCAGTGGTTTCTTCATCCACCCGCAACATTTGTGTTTGGTTGCCAATGATACGGAATTTGGTTGTGGTAATGCGTTTTTCGTCCATCAACAAGCCGTTCAGAGGCATGCCGGATTCCTTTACAAGTTTTATAAAGTCTTCGCCTTTTTGGTCCTGCCCGATAACGGAACACAGAATGGGGTTTGCACCCAAAGCTTTAAGGTTAAGTCCAACGTTGGCCGCTCCACCCAACCTGTTTTCACGACGTTTTACATCCACGATGGGAACAGGTGCTTCCGGGCAAATACGTTCTACATTTCCCCACAGGTAAGCATCTACCATCACATCGCCAATCACCATGACGTTCAGGCTGTGAAATCTTTCAAAAAGTTGATCTAACTGGTCTGAAGTAAACATTCCCGGCATATTTAATGGACTGCAAAAATAGGTAAATATCCAGAAGTATACCGAATCGGATTATCCCGAATTTTCGGAAGCAAAAATAGAAAAACCTAATCCTCTCGGTATTAACTGCTTCAAACAGGATATTTTGCAAAATCAGCAAGAAGCAGTATTGAAAAATTCAGGATACAAGTTACTGAAAACAGAGCTGAGCCAAAATTTTCTGGTTTTACGCCAATGGTTTAAGAAGGCCCAAAGCCTTTTTAATCCGGGCTACGGCTTCTTCTATTAAAGGTTTAGACGTGGCATACGAAAGTCGAATGCACCGCGGATCACCAAAAGCATCACCCGGAACGAGCGCCACATGAGCATGCTCCAGCAAAAATGTGCAAAGTTGTGTGCTGTTTTCAATTGTTGTTTCGCCAAACGACAAACCAAAATAACTGCTCACATCAGGAAAAAGATAAAAAGCTCCCTTGGGCTTATTTACTTTTACGCCCTCGATATCCTGCATTAGCCCTACCAATAAATCGCGACGCTCATGAAAAGCTGTTACCATCTGTTTTATTTCAGGGACTTCTTTAGGGTCGGCCAGCAAAGCGGTAGCTGCCGCCATTTGTGAAATAGTTCCCGCTCCGGAGGTAAACTGCCCCTGAAGTTTGGTGCAAGCTTTAGCCAACGTAAGGGGAGCAGCCAGATATCCGATACGCCATCCGGTCATCGAAAAACCTTTAGACACCCCGTTGATAATGGCTACCTGATCTTTTATTTCAGGGAAAGAGGCCGGACTTACATGAGTTCCTTCAAAGAGGATATGTTCATAAATTTCGTCTGAGATGAGCAGCAAATCGGGATGACGGGCAACAACCGCCGCTATCGCCTTCATTTCATCGAAAGAGTATACCGAACCAGTGGGGTTGTTTGGCGAATTAAGCAACAGAGCCTTCGTTTTGGGAGTAATAGCCGCTTCAATTTGCTGCGGAGTGACTTTAAAATCAGACTCTATTCCAGCTTCAATAATGCGTACACACCCTCCGGCCAGCTTAATCATTTCGGTGTAAGAAACCCAATACGGTGCAGGTACAATGATTTCATCTTCAGGATCTAACAGACAAAAGAACACATTCGACAGAGCCTGTTTAGCCCCATTACTCACCACAATCTGGCTTGCGTCATAATGCAAGTTGTTGTCGCGTTGCAGTTTTTGCGCAATGGCCTCCCTGAGTTGATTCAGTCCCGGCACAGGAGGATATTTGGTTATGTTGTGGTCGATGGCATCCTTTGCGCCCATCTTAACAAAATCCGGGGTATTAAAGTCCGGTTCTCCAATGCTTAAATTAATGATATCGATGCCCTGACTCTGCAATTCGCGGCTCAACCGCGTCATTTCGAGCGTGGCCGATTCGGTCAGATTTAATATCCGTGATGATAATAGGCTGCTGTTCACTTTGGTACTTTTAAAAAAAAAGCAAATATAGCCATTTATCCATGTCAACAAATGTGTTTCTGTGAATTTTTTAACAAAGAAACCAGAGACCCTTCTTGAAAAAGGTCTGCGTGAATTGGAAAAAAAATAAACAAAAAAAGTTGTTACTTTGTGGTGCGTTAATACCTATCAACATGATTGCAGAAATAATAAAATACACCCTACCTTCGCTGGTGATGCTTGGAGCGGTTTATGTTATGCTCTATTTTTTCATCAAAGGAAACCGGCATCAGCTTGAATACCTTAAAGAGGAACAAAAACTGGCCCGGTTGAAACTGGATAACGACCGTACACAAAACAGCCAGAAAGTAATAATTCCGCTGAAATTGCAGGCTTACGAGCGCATGGTGCTTTTTTTGGAAAGGGTAAATCCACCGAACTTAATAAAAAGGTCGATTAAACCCGGGCAAAAAGTAGCTGATTTTCAGTCGGCCATGCTTCGCAACATCAGGGAAGAATATGAACACAACATGTCGCAGCAACTCTATATTGGCGATGCGGCCTGGGAAATGGTCAAGGCAGCTAAGGAGGAAGTAGCCCGATTGATAAACACCTCAGCAGCACGTTTCCAGACTTCAGATGAAGCCGCCCTGATGGCCAAAGACCTGCTGACCTCAGGATTTGACGCCTCCAACGATCCTGTGGAAAAAGCATTAATCGCATTGAAAAAAGAAGTAAGAGATCATTTTTAACCATGTTTGAACTCAACGACATCCGCACAGTAAGCCTGGTAGGCACAGGCAATGTGGCTACCCACCTGGCCCGGGCGTTGCTCAAAGCACAAGTGCGTTTACTTGATGTTTACTCGCCTCACCGTGCCCATGTCGTTGAATTTGCGCGGGCTTTCGGATGCAATCCGGTTTCGTCACTCCAGGATTTAACTACCGACGTTGACTTGGTTTTGCTGTGCGTTCCTGATGACCAGGTGAGCAAAGCAGGAACTGCTCTTTCACCCGGAAGAGCAATTGTTGCACATACATCCGGAATTGTTGGGCTGGACAGGCTCAAACCGGTGGGAACAAAAACAGGTGTTTTTTATCCTTTACAAACTTTCTCAAAAAAACGCGCTGTCGATTTCAGTGCCGTCCCGATGTGCATTGAGAGCCATGATCCCGAAACATTTGATAAACTGACCCAGCTGGCTTATAAAATCAGCAATAACGTAGTGGCTATCAGCTCATCTGAACGCGAATTACTGCATCTGACGGCTGTGATGGTAAACAATTTTACCAACGTATTGTATTCCATGGCCAACGATATACTGAACGAGCATAAACTTAATTTCGACCTGTTGCTGCCATTAATTCAGGAAACAGCAGCCAAGGTTGCAGAGATGAGTCCCACGGAAGCTCAAACCGGACCGGCCAGGCGTAACGACAGCCTCACCCTGACCCGCCACCGCGAACTGCTAAACCGCTTTCCTCATTACCAGGAAATCTACGACCTGATCACCAAACACATCATAAAAACATACCATGAGTAATTACAAAGCCCTATTATCAGAGGTAACTACCTTTATTTTCGACTACGATGGCGTGATGACCGATGGAACACTCATTCTGCTGCACGAAGGCCATCCGTTGCGCTCAGCAAATGTAAAAGACGGATATGTGTTGCAGTTGGCCGTGAAGCTAGGCTATCACGTGGCGGTCATATCCGGAGGGTTCTCGCGTTCGATGGAAAACCGCTTCGAAGCATTGAATGTAAAACACGTGCACCTGGGGGTGAAAAACAAAGTGGAAACCTTTGAACGATTTATTAAAGAAAACAACATCAAACCCGAACAGGTAGTATACATGGGTGATGACATTCCTGATTATCAGGTGATGAAACGTGTAGGTGTCCCGGTTTGTCCTGCCGATGCTGCCGAAGAAATCAAATCTATCTCCTTATACATATCCGATAAAAAAGGAGGAGAAGGGTGCGTGCGCGACATAATCGAACAAGTGCTTAAAGTGCAGGGGAAATGGATGACAGAAGAATCATTCCACTGGTAAAAAAACCCGACGATGATTAAAAACTTTTTAAAGCTGATCAGGTGGCCAAATTTATTGGTGGTGGCAATTACCATGGGGTTCCTGTTGGTATTCTTAATTCACCCCTTGCTGGGAACTCCAGTTTTCAAAAGCGGGCTGACCCTTTTAGAATTTATCATGCTTACAACATCGGTGTTGCTGATTACTATAGGAGGCTATATCGTAAACGACCTAAGCGATGTGAACCCCGATTCGGTTAACAAACCGGGTAAAAATCTGATTGGAGAAAAGTTCTCAACCTCAGCGGCCACCCAGCTGTATTGGATTACCACCCTTGCCGGGCTTGCTCTGGGCACACTTTTCTCCTATCACCTTAAACAAATCAATTACAGCCTTATCTTCGTGTTCACCGCCGGCCTCCTCTGGTTTTACTCGTCGAAATACAAGTGCCAACCCCTGGTCGGAAACATGGTAGTGGCCGTACTCAGCAGCCTGTCGTTCGTGTTGGTTTGGCTGTTTAGTTTCTTCGCCCTAAGCAATCAGGCTCAGGTTTTTACCGCTACTCAATCCGCCTTTCCTTTAATAACAAGGATAGTATTTATCTATGCAGCCTTTGCTTTTTTGGTTACCCTTTTCAGGGAAATAGTAAAAGATCTGGAAGACTTCAATGGCGATTACCGTTTTGGATGCCGCACGCTTCCCGTGGCCTATGGCACAGGCGTAGCCAAGGTGACAGCGCTGATAACAGGATACCTCACAGTGGCAGGCATGGCCTGGGCCGGATGGTTTTTTGTTAAATCCGGACACCAATGGTTAGCAGGATGGTTTGTCCTTATGGTTCTGGCCTTGCTGGCAATGCAACTAAAGTTGCATCAAGCCGATGAAAAAAAAGATTTTAGCAAACTTTCGCTTTACAGCAAACTGCTGATGATTATGGGTGTTTTGTCGATGGTGATTTTTTATTTGGAGATATAATGCAGGTAATAGAAAAGCTTAAAAACTACGAAATTATATTGGGTTCGGCCTCACCCCGCCGCAAGGAATTACTCAGCGAAATGGGCATTTCTTTCCGGGTGGAAGTCAGGAGCGGTGAGGAAATTTTCCCTGAAACACTCGACATCAATGAGGTAGCAGGATACCTGAGCAGAGAGAAATCAAAACTGTTTGAGATTACTGGAATTGGCCAAAATCAACTTGTGATTACAGCCGACACCATTGTCGTGGTGGAAGACAAAATTCTTGGAAAACCTTGCAACACCGAAGAAGCGAAAAACATCCTAAGACTTTTGTCGGGCAAGGTTCATCGCGTTATCACCGGCGTGACTCTACTCACCCGGAAAAAGAGCCACACTTTCTCTGTAAGCACGGATGTTTTTTTTAAACAACTTTCTGAAAAAGAGATTGGTTACTATGTAACCCATTACCAACCCATGGATAAAGCCGGAGCTTATGGCATACAGGAATGGATTGGTCATGTGGCCATCGAAGGTATCAATGGTTCCTACTTTAATGTGATGGGGCTGCCCACGCATCGACTTTGGGAGGAACTGTCAGTTTTTTAACAGCGCATTCCCCAGTTTGTTGTCTGCCGCAATGTTAAGCCATGCCTCTCATCAGATTGATCATAAATTGGCAGAAATAGGCTGAAATATACAGCACAAAGCACAAACTACCTGTAAAGCCTTGATTTATTGAAAATAAGATAGCCCAGATTTATCAAAAAACCAAACTTATTACCGGGCTGGTCCACATAATTTACGCTGGCACTGATAACGCCAATGGGTGGATGAAACACAAGCTGAGTGGAAGCTGCAAAGTAAGCATAATTCAAGGGATCAGATAAAGTAGGCTGTAGGCCATCAGCACTATCAAGGATTTTCTGATAAGGGACAAAGCTATAACCACTTATTCGGAGATCGAACGGACGACCGAGCTTCATAATTCCAGACAGACCAAAGCCTCCATAAGAAGGAGATCGGTAATTTTGCAGAAACAGCGTTTGCATAAAATCTTCCGGTTCAAACTGAGTGCTTAACAGCAAACTCGCCACATAATTATTCAACAAAGGCCGGTTAGAAAGGGTTAAATCGGCTGATACTTTCAATACCAAAGGAGAGGCAATCTGAAAATAATCTTTGTATCGCAGCCTGAGATCGTAAAACTGCCTGTTGGTTCGCACCTCCACCTGACCTTGACTTATACTGCCCGGGGTTGTATGTTCGTTGCCAAAGTAAGCATTTAATCCGGCATAAAAAAGCCGACCTCCGTTGGCATAATCTTTCTTGTTGAGGGTATTGTATTCGTATTCGAAAAAAGGCACAGCAAAATAAAAATTAGAGATGTCGGCTGTGTCGCTGCGGGAGAAGTAGTTATTTTGGTAGTAGATGAAGTTAATATTCAGATTACTCAACCCCACGTTGAAAGCGGCATTGAGACCTGATGGCAATCCAAGCGATAACTCAGCGTAATTTTCATCCACGATGATGTAAGCCGGGAAATCGTCCTCGAAAAAATAGCGGGCATTGCTGAAGTAATTCTTTCGTGAGGTAAGCATATTGATTTGCAGAATGGCAGGAATACGTCCCGGGAATTCAACCCTTCCCATAGCCGCAACGCTATTATAGAAAGTACCAAATTGAGCACTCAGGTTTACATGCTTGGCGGTTTTGCCCAAATGCATGTACCCCAAACCCACATAGGCCTCGTTCACTCCTGAAGAAGATATATACAATCCCAGATCGGCACGTAAAGGGTCTTCAAGTTTCATTTCGAGAATAAGGTCAGTAGCCGGCTTTTTGCTATCCGGGCCATCAGATGCCAGCACCGGGTATACACTCTTCACATTTTCATTGCGTTGTATCCTGCGGAAATATTTATCAAGTGATTCCATAGTCAACCGACGACCGGGTTTCAGACCCAGAATACGTGAGAAATACTGCTGTTGTGGACCATTTACTCCTTCAAAACGGACTTCATTAATCGAATCAAACATATGTCTCTTCAGATATTCTTGTCGCTTTTCTTTTACGGAGAGGCCCGTATGTCCGTGCTGGAGTTTGTTTTTAATGTCAGGAATCATGCGGATAGCTGCCACATAGCCGCTGTCAACATACTCCTCAATACGTCCGAAATGGAAAATATCTTCATCTCCGGTAACTGTTTCGATAAGCACGCCGGAAGTAGTATCGATATTAAAATTGGCTTTTTGCATCAGCATATTTTGCAACAGCGAAACCAGGTTGTCGGGGTTGGCTCGGGAGAAATTCCTAACAGCCTTGCTACCAATGATCAAATCAGGATTGAAGGCCTCCCGAGCAACCTCCACCGGGAAATTATCATACATACCCCCATCAAAAAGCAGCTGTCCATCAATTTCTACAGGACGAATAAGCAGCGGGAAGGTCATCGAGGTACGGATGGCCTTGGCTATATCACCCTGACTCATAACTACAATTTTAGCCGAGTCAATGTCCGATGAAACACATCTGAATGGAATCATCAGGCTGTCGTAGGAGCAGCTCGCAGCAGAAGCGGCATGACTAAACGCTTGCATTAAATAATAGTCGACATCCTGCAAGTCAAAAACACGAAAAGGCAACTCAACCCTCAGACCATTGTTTATGTAAAACGGTAGTGAGAT
Source organism: Bacteroidales bacterium UBA6244 (assembly GCA_002440885.1). Taxonomy (GTDB): domain Bacteria; phylum Bacteroidota; class Bacteroidia; order Bacteroidales; family F082; genus UBA6244. Next base: position 13,113 of record DJVY01000217.1, on the reverse strand, counting down.
AAACGACGCATTAGGTTCATAATGCTGATAATAAGCCACCTTGTCATTTACCCTCAAGCGGTTGATATCAGCAAAATAAGGATTGGAGAGCAGGGTTTGAATCTGATCAGGGCTATAACCTGCGGCGTATAATCCCCCGATAAGTGCCCCCATAGAGGTACCCACAATCTGATCGATTGGCACATCGTTTTGTTCTAATGCCTTTAGCACACCAATATGTGAAAAAGCTTTGGCTCCTCCTCCACTCAGCACCACGGTAACTTCCTGGCCGCTCAGCATGAAACTGTTAAGAAGAAAAACAATAACTAACAAAAGATGTCTTAAACTCATTGGTTATTGACTTTTTCGGTTGTTCTATTTTTTTACGAAAGTATAAAAATTAAGGATTCGTTTTGTTCTGAACGCACTTTTCAAAAAATGTTGTGTAGACATTACGAATAAATTCTCCACCCATAACTACGACCATTATCGACAATCATTTGGTTGTAAAAAAAAATCCCAGATTCAACCTATTGAACCTGGGATAGTAATTAATATCCTAAAAATCGAATCCTGATTTCATTTTCAGTGTTCAGCTAGAAATTAAACCTTACAGTGGCAACGTACTGACTTGTAGTGTATTTAGTAGCTATGGGGTTAGTAGTGATGCCTTCGTAGGAATAAAGGTAATAGTCTTCGTTGGTGGTGGTATGCACATAGGCAAGATCCAGCGCAAACTCACCCTTTTTATAACCAATTCCACCTGAAACCGAGGTGCGCTTGCCATCGTTCAGGTTGTTGGCGTAAGGACTGGAGTTAAAACCGTATCCCCCGCGCAGACTTATATAACCAATCCGCCATTCTGTACCAAACCGCAGGTTGTTGGTAGCCCGGTATACATCCCGAATGTCATCATTCACATCAAGACCGCCGCTGTTCTGGTTGCTGAAACCTGCCTTTGAATAATCGGCATATTCATATTCAGCTGAAACAAATCCATGCGGGTTAAAGAAAAAAGCAATACTTCCAATGGCTTTCATCGGGGTGTAAAACCGATAATTGTAGTTGCCTGTCACCACCGACTCGGCCACATAGGTCTCTCCTCCGTAGGTAGCTGTGGTCACGGTATTCCACACATCCTGAAGATTCCAGTAATAGGATGGGGTGTGGAAAGCTACTCCCAGCCTGACCCACTCAGATGGTTTTACAATAGCACCCAGTTTCAGGTTAATACCCCACCCGTTGGTCGTCAGGTTCTCGGTAACATTCCAGCGTTGGAAGGCTGGCACGTTATCCGATGAAAACTCTTCCTGGTAGAAAGTCTCACGGCTATACCGGATATAAGGCAAGCCAAGGGTAGCTCCTAAATAGAGTATATCGTTGTAATTGGTGGCAAACGAAAACAGCCATTCGTTGGTAGAACCACGCGAAAAAATTTGTTGGGTTTGCAGAATGTCCCCATTGGGGAGTGGATAGTCATACAGGTCGATAAAACCCGGAACTGTATCGAGTAAATACACGGCCCAGGCGGGTTCGAGGTAAAACGGATCTACATCGATGAGCTGGTCGTAGGGGACAAAATCAGCCTGCTCCCAATACACATCAAGTTTACTGTTGGTAGCATTGTAGCCTTGCATGTAGCTGTTTGTATTGTAGTTATTCAGCCGGTTCATGCCCAGGGCAAACTGAAAATACTTAAATCCTGAAGTACTGTTAAGCGAATTGGTCATCACATAGCCCAGATTACTCAGATCGAACACCGTACGTGTATCTTCTTTAAAAGATCCGTTGTAAGTGGCGGCAGTTTTTCTGGAAAAAACTTCAGGTGTAATGGTCATGTCGAAGGTGCGAAAAAGACCCAGACCGGCAGGATTGGTACTTGCTGTACTGAAATCAGCGCCTACAGCACCAAACGCACCTCCTGCACCCATGCTGCGGGCAGTACCCTGATAAAACGACTGGGAATAACGCAGGGCATCTTCGGCCAGCTGCGCATGTAAGGTCAGAACAAACAACGACAAAAAGGTTGCGGTGATTATTTTTTTCATTTCTATTATTTTTAAGTCAACATACTATACAGGCTATCCTGCTTATGATGATACAAACACCTGCCACAAGCAAGCGGAATAACTAAAGTTACAGGAAACCAAAACCACGGGGAAAGGTGATTCAACATAGCTCATTTCCCCGGGTTGATTATTTTATAACACAAAAAGATGAACGAACCTAACCAATAAACCTATCTTCTACCTCCCCCACTGCGTGAAGAAGAGCTGCTACTGCCGCTACTGCTGCTACTACTTCTCGATGGACTGCTGGTACTGGTGCTGCTGCTGCGTGTAGGAGCAGGAGCGCTGTAGCTACGTGAGGAAGTCCCCTGAGACCGAGTTGGTGACGAATAGGTTTTTGCGGGAGAAGTCGAACGCGTAGAAGTAGCCGGGCGAGTGGTGCTTCCACTACTTCTCGTGGAATTGGAGTGTGAAGGCTGTGATACGGTCGGGGCAGGGCGTGAAGACCTGTTGTAGGTGGAAGACTCACGTTCGCGGGATCTTGTATCGGAGGCTGCCGGCTGGGTGGTGGTGCTATTTCTGGTGTTCTGGCGTGTAGTTGTGGTAGACTGCTCAGGACGTACATATTCTCTGCTCGAGCGAGGCTGACGTTGGGGCAGGCTCTCATACGATTTTGGCTTATTGTACCTTTTTTCAGTCGTACGGTCCTGCGGATTGGTGGTAGTCCTGCGATCGGCGGAGGCAGGTTTTTTCAAATCCTGGGTGCGCGACGATTCATTGGTTCTTTCGCGTGTGGCAGTGCCAGTGCGTCCGTCAGAAGACTGCTGTAGCTCACGGTTACGGATATCTTCACCCGACCTGCCACTTCCGGCAACTACTCCCTGATCGGCGCGAGCTGCCATGGTTGCTCCACTTCCGGCCACCACTGTTTCGCGGGTACGTTCACGGTCAGTTCCTGAAGGATTAGATGTTCCGGCACGGCCCGACCGGTCGGGAATAGTTGTGCCTCCTGCACCACGTCCGCGTTGCCTGTACGTCACACCTCTGCGACCATAATCGTTGTAATAGTCACCGTAATACGGATAATAACCGCCACCGTAATAACCATCGTAATAGCCATTCCAATAACCTTGGTTATAGCCAGCCCAATAGCCACCACCGTAGTAAGGCCATCCCCAGCCGTAATATGGATATCCCCAGCTGGGATAACCCCATCCATAATAAGGATAATTCCAGTAACTGTAGGAATAAGGCCAGCCATAGCTCATGGAATAACCCATGCCCATGCCAACGCCTACACCCATACTGAACGACCAATTGCTGCCTGAGTTACAATCGTAACAATCCTGGCTTACATATTCTTCATCATAATAATCAGATGAAGAACCTGTTCCGTTAAAACGTTTGATGCGGGCGGCATAGTCACTTTCGTAGTAATCATCTATAAACTGATAGTCGCCTGTTTCTGAATCGGCATCGACCTCACCTGCCGGTGTGGCCGCCACATTTGATTCATAGTTGGCCGAATAATCGAATTTATCTGAATCTGCCTGTTTTACAACGGCATCTTCCTCAGGAACGGCAACAACTTGTTGAGGTCGGCTTTGAGGTTCAGGGTTGTTTTTTGCCGAATAATAGACGTCATCACCAGGAACACTGCTGATGGAAGAGCAAGCAGACAACGAGGCAATTAGCGCGAGGGCTGCAAGCAAACGGATAGTGATTTTTGACGTTTTCATGATATATAGGTGTTGTGCGTTATTAAACATTGTGTAATTTTGTACTTTCTTAAAAAAATACAAAGACTATACCAAACTTACAATATGGCCAAAGAATTAACACCCAGGAGTGAAAATTATTCACAATGGTACAACGATCTGGTAACAAAAGCCGATCTGGCTGAAAATTCCGCCGTTCGCGGATCGATGGTAATAAAACCTTATGGCTATGCTATTTGGGAAAAAATGCAACAGGTGCTCGACGGCATGTTTAAAGAAACCGGACACCAGAATGCTTACTTTCCGTTGTTTATACCAAAATCGTTCTTCAGTAAAGAAGCCAGTCATGTAGAAGGTTTTGCCAAGGAATGCGCCGTGGTTACCCACTATCGGCTCAAGGCCGACGAAAAACTTGGCATCATCGTTGATCCCGATGCCAAGCTGGAAGAGGAACTCATCGTAAGACCAACATCAGAAACCATTATCTGGGACACCTACCGCAGATGGGTGCAATCGTACCGCGACCTCCCCATCCTGATAAACCAGTGGGCCAACGTGGTGAGGTGGGAGATGCGTACCCGTTTGTTTTTACGTACTGCTGAATTTTTATGGCAAGAAGGGCATACCGCTCACGCCACCGAACGCGAGGCCATCGCTGAGGCCGAACAAATGTTGCGTGTGTACGCTACCTTTGCCCGTGAATACATGGCCATGCCTGTGCTCACCGGGGTAAAATCACCGAACGAACGTTTTGCAGGAGCAGTAGAAACCTACTGCATAGAAGCCCTCATGCAAGACGGAAAAGCCTTACAAGCAGGGACATCTCATTTTCTGGGGCAGAATTTCGCCAAAGCTTTCGATGTGAAATTCGTAAACAAAGAAAATACACAGGAATACGTATGGGCAACCTCATGGGGAGTGAGCACACGGCTTATAGGCGCTCTAATCATGGCCCATTCCGATGACAACGGTCTCGTACTTCCTCCCAGGTTAGCACCTATCCAGGTGGTGATTGTTCCCATCTTTAAAAAGGAGGAAGAATTCGCGGCCATAACCGAACGTGTTCAGGAAGTTATGAAAGAGCTGCGTAAACGCGGGATAACAGTGAAGTACGACGACAGAGACACCCACAAACCAGGGTTTAAGTTTGCCGAATGGGAAATGAAAGGCGTACCGGTAAGACTGGCCATTGGCCCCCGCGATCTGGAAAAAGGAACCGTGGAAGTAGCCAGAAGAGATACCCTGGAGAAAGAAACCCTGCAATTTATCCATATCGCAGAAAAAATTGAACATCTGCTTGAGAAAATTCAGGAAAATATCTACCAAAAAGCCTTCGACTACAGGGAACAAAATACTTTTAAAGCCGATAACTGGGAGGATTTTAAAACGAAAATAGAAGCCGGTGGTTTTGTTCTGGCCCATTGGGACGGAACTACGGAAACCGAAATCAGGATAAAGGAGGAAACCAAAGCGACCATCCGCGTTATCGCCGACAACATTGCCCCCGAAACAGGGAAATGTGTCTACAGCGGAAATGAATCAAAACGACGGGTGGTTTTTGCTAAAGCTTATTGATTTAAGTTTCGCATGTAATTTATTGAGCTCTTATATCTGATAATTAATAAAATATGATTTAATATAGACCTTCGCGTCACCTTCGTGTCTTCTTTGTGGTACCTTCGTGGCATAGCTAATAGGTTGCTAAACAGAGCGATGCACTGAGCCTGCCGAAGTGCTGCACGAAGAAGTCATGCTTAACGCTAACTACTTAAAATTAAGCTTACTGAGAAAGATTCTTATTTACAACATCATACTACCAACACTCATACGACTATGCAAACGAAAGGAAAACACCGATTAATCGACATACGCCACCTGACCGATAGCACCTATGTACTGCAGATGGAACGCAACGGCCTGCAATTTGATGCCGGGCAGCATATCCTGCTTGGTGCAGCTGGCGACTTAAACCAACGCGAATACTCGATATACAGCGGCAACCGGGATGAATACCTGGAAGTCTTGATCAAAGAAGTAGACGATGGAGACGTTTCGAAAAAACTGAAAAACATAACCATCGGCGACTATCTTCAGGTAGAAGGCCCCTTAGGGTATTTTCGCCTCGACACCAAACTTGTTCCCGATAAAAAATTCCTCTTCATTTCATCCGGAACAGGAATAGCCCCGTTTCACAGCATGGTAAAAAGTCATCCGGAATTGGATTACACCGTGCTACACGGTGTTCGCTATGGCTATGAAGGCTATGAAAGATCGCACTATGACAAAAACAGGTATATACAATGTACCTCTGGCGACGAAACCGGCCATTTCCATGGGCGTGTTACGGATTATCTGAAAGCTCATCCTATTGATAATTCGACTATTTGTTATTTTTGCGGCAATTTTAAAATGATTCGTGAAGCAATGGATATCCTCGAAAAGAAAGGAATTCCACATCACCAACTTCACGCTGAAGTTTATTTTTAACCATTGGTCGCCATGGGTTGGTTCTCAGGTTGGTTATTCGCCCCCAAAATCAGGAGGTGATGGCCAATACAGTTTCACCAACATAATTAAGAAACCACAACATGGCCATAGTCATTGTCAGTTTATCTGTGTGAAAGATAGCTGACAAACACAACCATTAAACTGTAAACGAATGAAATACCATATAGTACAGTTGGGATGTCAGATGAATATTTCGGATGGCGAGCGGGTACAACAAGTGCTCGACGGCATGGGGTTTTCATCTACCGAAAACGAAAAAGAAGCTGATCTGTTGGGCGTAATTGCTTGTTCAGTCAGGCAAAAAGGCATCGACAAAGTGTATAACAAAGTCGCTACCTGGAACAAGTGGAAAAACCGAAAGAACCTCATTACGTTTGTGTCGGGATGCGTTCTGCCTGCCGACAAGCAAAAATTTTTAAAACTCTTCGATCTGGTTTTCCCGGTAAGTCAGCTCCCTCAATTACCTGAAATGATTAGTCAGTACGGGGTTGTCACGCCAGCAGGCATGCAATCGCTTGACCCCGGATTTGCTGATTTGGTTAAAACCCACGAACAGGTAGCCCCCAATCCGGCAGCTTTCAGGCTCGACCCGGCTGCCTACAAGCCTGTGCACGTAGAAATTGCCCCACAAAAACCGGAAGAACACATTGAGGATTTCTGGCATATTGCCCCCAAATATGGGTCAGGATTTGAAGCCTACATCCCTATCCAAAACGGATGCAACAAGTTTTGCACCTATTGCGCCGTGCCCTATACCCGTGGCCGGGAAGTGTCAAGACCATCCGCAGAAATCATGAATGAGCTTAGGCATCTCGTACTACAGGGATTCAAAACCATTACCCTGCTCGGACAAAATGTAAACTCATACGGTCTCGACAAAAAAGGCGAAGAAATCAGCTTTGCCCGCTTGCTGGAGCAAATTGGGGAATACGGCAATCAATCGGGAAAAGAATTCAGGGTATACTTTACGTCGCCTCACCCGCGCGACATGACCGACGACGTGATTGAAATGGTAGCACGCTATGCGTCTCTGGCCAAACAAATTCACCTGCCTGTGCAGTCGGGCGACAACCACGTGCTGGTGCGCATGAACCGCAACCACGACATGAGCCGCTACCGCGAAATAGTTAAAACCATTAAACGGCTGATCCCGGAAGCAACACTCTTCACCGACATCATCGTTGGGTTCACCGGTGAATCGGAAGAGGAATTTGAAAATACCATGAAAATTATGGGCGAGTTCAAGTACAACATGGCTTATATTGCTCAGTATTCGCCACGACCCGGCGCAGCAAGCAGCCGGTGGGCAGACGATATTCCTAAAGAGGTGAAGAAAGAACGCTACCACCGCCTGACTGCCGAGATGATGAAACATGCCCTGGAATACAACAAGCAACTCATCGGACAAGAAATGAAAGTGCTGGTACGTGGCCACGACAGAAAAGACGGGTATTTGTCAGCCTACACCGAAGGACGTATTGTGGCGCGCTTCGCCAGTCAAAGAAACGATCTGACCGGACAATACGTTACCATCAAAATAACGTCAGCTGCTCCATTGTCCATCGAAGGCGAATTAATTACTAACCAGGGCGAATAAGATGAACGAACCTAAAACTGTTGCTTTCAAGACTTTAGGCTGTAGACTAAACCTCTACGAAACAGACGCCCTGGCAGCTGAATTCGTGAGAAAAAACTACAAGATTGTCGATTTCGGGGAACCTGCAGATCTCTACGTCATCAACACCTGTACCGTTACAAACCAAAGTGATCAGAAATCACGCCGTGAGATTAATGTAGCACATAAGGCCAATGCCCATGGTGTTACCATCGTTACAGGTTGCATGGCCACAAACTACAAGGAACAACTCGAAAAAAACGAAGCCATCGACTATGTGGTTGACAACCAACACAAAACATCAGTTCTTGCTGTCGCTGAAGCACACTTTAACGGGGAGTTGGTCGACATAAACCATTTCGATGCCAATTTGTTCAACTACTCCCCTGCCGACACCACTTTTCACACACGCAGCCTGATAAAAATACAAGACGGATGTGACAACTTCTGCACCTTTTGTATTATCCCTAAGGTAAGAGGTCGTGCCACCAGCCGCCCGCCGGAAGATATCTTTGAAAACATCAAGACTGTAATAGCTTACGGTTACAAAGAAATCGTGCTTACCGGGGTAAATCTCGGACGCTACCAACATGGAGCGTACGACTTTGAGCGACTGACCGAAGAAATTCTTGAAATCCCTGGTGATTTCAGGGTACGAATCTCCAGCATCGAACCCGATGGATACAGCGAGAGTTTCTTCAGGCTGTTTAATCATCCAAAGTTGACCCCCCATCTGCACATCTGCTTACAAAGCGGATCGGAGGAAATCCTGTTGAAGATGAGGCGCATGTATACTGCCCGGTTTTTTAAAGATATGGCCATAAAACTCCAACAGATGCACCCCGGATTCAACCTTACAACCGATATCATCGTTGGATTTCCGGGTGAGACGGACGACCAGTTTGGAGAAACCCTGGAGATGATGAAAACAATTGGATTTGGCCACGTGCACACCTTTAAATATAGCGTACGAAAAGGCACACGCGCCGAACGTATGGAAGGACAGGTAGCCAGTCACGAGAAAACCCAACGCAGCGAAGAAGTGCGCAAGCTGGCTGACGAAATGAAACTCAGCTTCAGAACCTCATTTATCGGCAAAACACAACGCGTGCTGGTAGAAAAAATACGCGACGACGGAACCGCCAGTGGTTATGGTGAACATTACGTGCCGGTGGTGATACGCGAGCACGGACTCACCGCAAACACTTTTTACGACGTAATGATCGAAGATATACTGGCAGGCGACGAGCCTACATTGACCGGAACACGGGTGGTAGAGACGAATTGAAGATAATCAGGAAAAAAATGAAGATTGTTTTTTTATATTAAATATTATTGTACTTTTGCAGCCCCATTTTAACATTATTAAAAGGTAATACACTATGGCTAATCATCAATCAGCGCTTAAAAGGATCAGGCAAACTGAAGTCAGAAGACTGCACAATCGTTACTACACAAAAACCATGCGTAATGCGGTTCGGAAATTCAGGTTGTTAACTGAAAAAAGTGAAGCCGTTGAGGGCTTGCCCAAATTGTACACAATGATTGACAAGCTGGCTAAACGGAACATGATTCACAAAAATAAAGCCGGCAACTTAAAGTCGAAGATCACGAAATACGCGAATAGTCTTTCATAGCTGTTGGTTTTATTGAAGAAATACAGGCCTGGATGTTAGAAGCAACCGGGCTTTTTTTGTTTGACCAAAGGTAGGTTTTTACCAATTGTATCCCAGTCACACCCTGATCCAGATACCAGACATGGTTAACCCTCATCTCATCGTATTATTATACCGAATCGGAACAGAATTACAAATATTAATGTTTGTGCCTATCGGGTATAACTATTTCTAAACAGCTATCGCTTCACATACCTGTGAAGAATTAGCATACAACAAAGTTACCACAAGCGAAAACGAACACACCTTACACTTCCATTATTTAAAACCAATATGAATTTTACTTCCCTGTAATATTCCCGCCATTTAAGCCCTGTTTTTCAACTGGAGTTGCATAACTTTGCCACTCCAAATTGATTATAAATATGGTGAACAGTTGGCTGATAGGCATTGATGATACCGACAACAAGGAAAGCCGCGGAACCGGCTATCTTTCGCGCATACTCGGCCACCTCATTGAAGACGAAAAAACAGGGTTAGTGCATAGCATTAGCCGTCATCAACTTTTTTTCGACAACCGCATCCCCTACACGTCTCAAAACAGCTCAGCCTGTTTGCTGGTGGAGTCAGGCGATTACCCTCATTTATCTCATCTATGCCGTGATTTTATGTCGCACAATTGCGCTCCAGGTTCAGATGGAGGACTGGCCATTGCTTCACTCAACCAAATTCATGAAGAAATTATAAGTTGGGGCAAAGCAGCCAAAAACACAGTGCTCACACAAGCGGATGCCTGGATTTTAGCCAAAAAACACAACCTCTACCTCGAAGGATTTACAGGAAACAAAGATGGAGTAATTGGAGCACTGGCTGCCATCGGCCTGCGAAAAAGCGGAAACGATGGCCGATGTATCTGGCTGAGAGGAAAAGAAATAAGGGAAATACAAGGCATTTATACCGCCAAAAAGCTGAAAGAAACCTGTGCTGTTGACCGAATCATGACCACAGACGCCATCGAAGCCTTTGACAACGACAGAATTAACACCGGCGACTGGCTTCGTCCCGCAATTAAAAACAACCAAATAATTGTTTACATCGAACGATCAAACACAAATGAATATGAATGGAATGTTAAACCCAAATCAAGCCTCAAAGAGCTTACCGATTAGTCGCACGGCACTCGAGGTTTTTGTTCTTAGCATAATAGGGATTGCAGCCATCCTGCTTCGAACCAAGTTGCGTATTCCCCTCAATTTACCAGGGCATCACGGAGTGGAAGTTATGGCCTTGCTGCTCATCGGACGGCATTGGTCGAAATTACCAATGTCCACTTCAGTAAGCACAATAGCTGCCGCCTTGTTCATGTTTGTTCCATGGGTGGGTGTAAAAGATCCATTTTTACCCCTGATTTACTTGCTTATCGGTCTCACCGTCGACACCCTTTACCGACTTAAAATAAGTGAAAACAAGCTTGTTATATCCATGATGATTATTGGAAGCCTAAGTTATGCGGTGATTCCCCTCACACGGTTGGTTCTTCATTTTTTGTTCAACTATCCTTATGTTGTCTTTCTAAAGACAGGTTACGCCTACCCGGTTCTTTCGCATTTTGTATTTGGGGCAGCCGGTGGACTACTCGCCGCCCTGCTGATCAAAGGCCAACGAAAAATTATAAAGTAAACAACCTATTCTCAATTCACAGCAAGATTTTTATCCCATGCGAAAGGCATTTCAATGCATAACGGTGATGTTGTTTTTCGGAGCGCTCATTCTTTTTGAAGCCTGCAGCAAGGACAATCCCAATCCGGGCTTACAGCCGGAAATCAACTTAATAGTGGCTTCCGGTTATACCTCAACCGACACGGTACTATCAATTAATCAACAAGTAAGGATAGGCATACAAGCCCATTCACGGTCAGGCGCACCGATTACACAATTTACAGCAATCACCATACAAAACGGAATAACTTCTGTGGTTGATTCAGGTTTATTTAGCGAAGGGTGTTCAGTTAGTAAACAAATAAGTAAAAGTGCCGCTGACGTGGAGACCTGGAAGTTTTTTGTAAGAGACAGAAATGGCAACACCTCCGACACGCTGGTGATCAACCTGATAAAAGACAACAACTCAGGATATGGCCAGATAAAAACCATTTCGGGGCTAACTATGGGAGCACAAAACAACACCCAGACAGGAAGCTTTTATTCCATCCTGCACGAGCAGATATATATGCTACCAATGGCCTTTCTTCATCAGGAAGATTGCGACCTGCTCTATTATTTCGACCCGATAGAAACGGACGCCCATACCATTGCCTCTCCGGGCGCAAACCTCGATGCTTCAGTGTATAACAGCAACGAAGCCCCCATGTATTGGGAAATACGCCGCACCATCAGATTTGAAAAACAGAGCGACCTGACAGAAGAAATATTTCTCCAAAGCACCAACGACAGCCTCATACTGGCCAGGTCGTTTGTTTTCGGCACGGGGAAAAGAAAAGCCAAAAATCTGGACACAGGGCATATTTACTCCTTTGTGAGTGAGCAAGGCCAAAAAGGGTTGTTTTTGGTGACGGCAAGAGAGGGCACAGCGGCGGGGTCTGTCCAAATCACGCTTAAAATACAAAAGCCATGATCAGGTACGTACTGTTTGTTTCATTCGCCAGTTTTTACTTGTCAGCCTTCGCTCAGGTTTCCGACTCAGTAAATACCGAAATCAACCTCCGTGAAGTAATGATCACGGCCACATGCACCTGGAGGCAAGCCGATGATTTACCCGTGCAAACATCCCTTATTTCCCAAAATCGAATCCAGGAATACCCACTCTTAAACGTCGACGACATCTTAAAAACTTCAGCCAACGTTTTTGTCAACCGCAGTTGGGGCATTTTTTCCAAAAACGCAGCCGTTACCATGCGAGGGCTTGAGAGTAGCGACCGCACCCTGGTTATGGTTGACGGGATGCCAAAAAACAGGCTGGCCGGAGGCTCCGTCAACTGGCACAACATAAACCCCGATGTTGTAGACCGAATAGAAATAATAAAAGGTCCTGCCTCGGCACTTTACGGCAACAATGCCATGGGAGGGGTAATCAATATCATCACGAGAAAGCCGACATCAGGAGTAAGCGGACAAGCCAAACTTTTCTACGGCACCTACAACACTTTTGGTGGATCGGTGCTGGTCTCAGGTCGGAAAAACCTGAAAAACGAAAAAGCTTTCTATTGGCAAATTAATGGTAATTACCGTCAGGGGGATGGCTACATCTTCGAACTTCCGGAATACCTGGATGAAACTGATGCCAAAACCAAATTGCAGGAAGGAGGTGGTAACCTGAAATTTGGCTACGAATACAGCCAAAGTGGGACTGTGGAAATCACCTACGAAAACTATCTGGAAAACAGATATGCCGGAAGGCAAGTTTATGCGCCAAAAGGAAGTTATGACGACTACCTGACCAATACCATCAGGATTAACCAAAGCGACTCCATCGCCGGTGGCTTTTGGACAAACACATTTTACTTCTCAGCCGAAAACTACTACGGGCAAAAAGAGTCGATTAACGACACACGTGAATACAAACTCCTCGACAGTTATACCGACAGGCAAGATTTTGGCTGGACAAGTAACCTAAACATACGGGCGCATAAAAATCACCTGTTAACGGTTGG
>DJVY01000047.1 GCA_002440885.1 Bacteroidales bacterium UBA6244 | reverse complement strand
GCTTGACAACCAAATTATCGGCTACTTGAAACTGAATTCCGGCGCTTCCCAGACTGAACTTAAGAATGAAAAATCGCTGGAGATTGAAAGAATCTACGTTTTACAAGAATTTCAGGGCAGGAAGGTTGGCCAGTTGTTGTTTGAAAGGGCTATACAGGTTGCGAAACAGGAACATGCCGGGTTTGTATGGCTGGGAGTTTGGGAAGAAAATACCAAGGCGATCAACTTTTATACAAAGAATGGATTTGTCGAGTTTGACAGACACATTTTCAGGTTAGGTGATGCTCTTCAATCTGACCTCTTGATGAAACTAACTTTGAAAAGAGGGAAATAGAACAACTGCATTGCAACATCAAACAAAAAAGCCTCAATATATCTGATTATCAGACTATATCGAAGCTTTAAGGTACCCGGAGGGGGACTTGAACCCCCACAGCCGTTATAGCCATTGGATTTTAAGTCCAACGTGTCTACCANNCCAACTGAGCTATTCCCGCAATTTCAAATGAACTTACCGTTTGTCTTCCGACTTGCGGCGCTTCATTAAGTTTGGGCTTTCCGGCAGTACCGCAGGCCCTGAACGTTTTGCTTTTGGCGTTGCAAATATAAACCTATTTTTTTTCTCTCCAAACGGCTTGCAAAAATTTTTTTACTATTTCAAACCGGTCAGTTTTTTGATCTCATTCAGCTTATTCAGGGCTTCCAGGGGGGTCAGCCGGTTAATGTCCAGATTCTTGATCTCATCCCTGATCTGCTTCAACACGGGATCGTCGAGCTGGAAAAAGCTGAGTTGAACGCCTTCCCGCCTGGTTCCGATGTTCTCGAGGGGTTTTGCGAGATTTTCGCGATGCTGTGTGTTTTCGAGCTGCTTCAGGATCTCCTCGGCACGCTGCACAACACTTCGTGGCATTCCGGCCATGGTGGCTACATGGATCCCAAAACTGTGGTTGCTGCCACCCCTGACCAGCTTCCTTAGGAAAATGACCTTGTTTCCAAGCTCTCTGATCGAAACATTGAAGTTCTTCACCCTATTGAACGACGACTCCATTTCGTTGAGCTCGTGGTAGTGGGTGGCAAACAGGGTCTTCGCCCGGGCTTTCGGATGTTCGTGAAGGTATTCGACAATCGACCAGGCAATGGAAATCCCGTCGTAGGTGGATGTGCCCCTTCCGAGTTCGTCGAGCAGGATCAGGCTGCGGTTTGAGATGTTGTTGAGAATGCTGGCTGCCTCGTTCATCTCGACCATAAAAGTCGATTCGCCCGACGAAATGTTGTCGGATGCCCCCACGCGGGTAAAAAGCTTGTCGACAATCCCAATTTCGGCCGAGTCGGCAGGAACAAAGCTTCCCATTTGTGCCATCAGAACAATGAGTGCTGTTTGGCGCAGCAGGGCTGATTTCCCCGACATGTTTGGCCCGGTAATCATAATGATCTGCTGTTTGGCATTGTCGAGGTATACATCGTTGGCAATATAGGCTTCGCCCGGAGGTAGTTTTTTTTCTATCACAGGATGTCTTCCCCCTTTGATGTCAATGCTGGTTTCCTCGTTCAGTAGTGGGCGTTTATAACTGTTTTCGAGGGATACTCGTGCAAACGAGTCAAGACAATCAAGTCCGGCGATCAGTTTGGCATTGAGCTGAATTGGGTCTACAAAACCGGCAGCAAAATGGATGAGCTCTTCAAAATGTTTCTGTTCAAGTTGAGCGATTTTTTCTTCAGCACCCAGAATTTTTTGTTCATATTCCTTGAGTTCTTCTGTAATGTACCGTTCGCCACTGGTGAGGGTTTGCTTTCGGTGCCATTCAGCTGGAACCTTGTCTTTGTGGGTGTTGGTCACCTCCAAATAGTACCCAAACACATTGTTGAATCCGATTTTGAGCGAGGTGATGCCGGTTTTTTCGATTTCACGGCTTACAATCGACTTTAAAAAATCTTTTCCACTGCCGGCCAGGTTACGTAGTTCATCCAGTTCAGCAGAAACGCCGGCAGCTATCACATTTCCTTTTGCAATTTGCGCAGGAGGTTCTTCGGTTAAATGAGTAGACAGTTTTTCGACCAGTACCGGACAATTGTTCATTTGATCGGCAATGGGTTTAAGTGCTTCATGCTGTGTTTGATGACAATGGTTTTTAAGTCTTTCGACAGCTTGCAGTGCCCTTTTCAATTGGATCAGCTCGCGTGGGTTCACACGATAAGTGGCCACTTTGGAAATGAGTCGTTCCAAATCGCCGGTTTTTTTTATTTCATCGTGCATATGTTGCTCAAACTCCTGGTTTTGAACCAGAAAATCGACGACATTTAGCCTGTCGTTGATGGATTTCAGGTCTTTGAGAGGAAGTGTAATCCAACGGCGCATCATCCGGGCTCCCATTGGGGAAGCGGTATGGTCGATGATGTCGAGCAAAGTAACGGCATCCGGGCTTAGTGGGGCTACCAGTTCCAGGTTTCGGATAGTGAATTTATCGAGCCAAACAAACCTGCCCTCATCTATACGACTCAATTTGGTGATGTGATCGATTTTATCGTGATGTGTTTCTAACAGATAATGAACACATGCGCCGGCTGCAATTATTCCGTTTTCAAGGGTTTCCACTCCAAACCCTTTGAGCGAAGTGGTACGGAAATGTTTGAGTAAAATAGTTTCTGCGAATTCAGATTTAAATACCCAATCGTCAAAATAGGCCAGAAAATACCCGTCACCAAAATACTGTTGAAAAAGACCCCGATGCTGACGTTGCACCACTACCTCATTCGGATCGAAGCTCTGTAACAGCTTGTCAACGTATTCGATGCTGCCTTCGGCCAAAAAAAACTCACCGGTACTGATGTCCACAAAGCTAATCCCGGCCATCTCATTAAACAAATGAACAGCAGCCAGGAAGTTATTTTCTTTTTGATCCAATACATTGTCGTTCATCGTCACGCCTGGTGTAACCAACTCAGTGACCCCTCTTTTTACAATTTTCTTGGTCATTTTCGGATCTTCCAACTGATCACAAATTGCTACACGATGCCCGGCACGGACAAGTTTAGGAAGGTAGGTGTCGAGCGAATGGTGAGGAAATCCGGCCAGTTCAACATAAGAAGCTGACCCATTGTGCCTGCGGGTGAGCACAATGCCTAAAACGGCTGAAGCCCTGATGGCGTCCTCACCAAAGGTTTCGTAAAAATCACCTACCCTGAACAACAGCAAGGCATCAGGATATTTACTTTTTATCTGATTGTATTGCTTCATCAGAGGCGTTTCTGCGTATTTGGTCTCTTTACTCAATTTTCAAATTTTTTACACAAAGATAAACATTGCGTAACAGCCTGCCCATAAAGTGATGTATTTTTGCCCCAATGTTTAAAAAATGAGAAAACTTAAAAATGAAGAACTCAACAGGGCAACTGTTGAGGAGTTTAAAATCGCCAACAAATTTCCTTTGGTGCTTGTGCTCGATAATATACGGAGTCTGAGTAATATAGGATCTGTTTTCCGTACATCAGACGCTTTTGCTGTCGATGAGTTGGTTCTTTGTGGAATTACGGCGCAACCGCCACACCGTGAAATTCACAAAACGGCTTTGGGAGCAACCGAATCAGTTTCATGGAGATATGTTGAGTCTGCCGTAGAAGCTATACAGGAATTGAAAGACCTTGGGTATACGATACTTTCGGTGGAACAGGCGGATAAGTCGGTTATGTTGAACGAATTTTTCCCGAAAAAAAACGTGCGGTACGCTCTTGTCTTTGGAAACGAAGTGCATGGGGTGGATGAGGCCATTATCAGCCTGTCGGATGCTTGTATCGAAATACCCCAGTGGGGAACAAAGCACTCATTAAATGTGAGTGTAAGTGCCGGCATCGTGCTGTGGGATATCTTGTTTAAGTTGAAATAGTTAATCGTTTTTGTAACAAAAATATTTTTTTAGCGTAAAATCGCTCAAACGCTTAGGTGTGTAAATAAATTTTACTACTTTTGCGTTGTTAACCGTTCTTTATTGAAAAGTCGTAAGAAAAAAGTAACATTAGATTATAATTAATTTTAATTTTGTAAATAATAATTTCTACAATAAACATTACTATCATGAAAAAAGCTTATTCTTTAATTACCAAAGCCCTGATATTTAGCTTGTTCGCGGCTTTACCCTTAACATTTTTCGGTCAGGATGCCGGAGATGCCAAAGCTGAAAAGAAGGAAAAGAAAAGTTCTTCTTTTTCGCCTTTCTGGTTTGTAGAAGGTGAAATTGGACCTACATGGTCGCACGCCGACTTGAGCCGCTATGATTTTGCCCCTGATTTTGGACATACCAATATCAACGGAGCGATTGGTTTTGGTCGTCAGCTGTCACCGGTATTTGGTGTTTATGTTGACTTTGAAAGAGGTTTTTTTGAAGGAGAAAAGAAAAATGTAGCCACCATGAGCGTCCCCCAGGCACAATGGGGTCGCGACATGTATTTTAACAACGATTATTACGGTGGAAACCTCAATGTAGGCATTAACCTGAGTAACCTGATTTCAGGCTACAACGATCGTTTGGTCGATTTTGGAATACATGCAGGTGTGGGTCAGGTTCAATGGAAAGCCAAAACTTACGACATGACCAACGATGCCGAAATCGCATCCAACGGTTACAAAGGCAATCCTGGAAATCATAACGGTGGTATCAACGACCGTAAAGTAGCCATGAATGTACCTTTAGGCGTTAACCTAAACTTTAATGTGAGCGAAAAATGGGACATCTACGGTGATTACAGTTACACATGGATGGACACTGATTTGGCTGATGGTATTGTTCACGGTGAGATGCAGGTATTTAACGATGTGTATTCACACTTCAACATTGGTGCCCGCTATAAATTTGGTGGAAACAACACCAAGAAAATGGCTTCCAACTTCGAGAAAGTTGAACTTAAAGCAACTCCCGATCCACTTGAAGCCAGAAACGACAGCATAGAAGTTACTATTAAAGGTGTATTCCCACCAAAATATTTCGGAAAGAAAGCCGTCATGTGCTTCACCCCTGTTTTAACCTACGAAGGTGGCCAAACAGCATTCCCCCCAATGACTTTTAAAGGTGAAGATGTAGCCGGGGACGGTACCTTAGTTAATTATAGCAATGGTGGTGCGTTTACATACATAGGCAAAATTCCTTACGATCCCGCAATGGACGTGGCTGAACTGGAAGTAGCTCCTGTGATTTATACCTACACCGGCGAAACTTATGAGTCGTGCGAAGCCGCACAGAATGCCAAAGGTGCTGTTGTAGCTCCTGCCAGAAAAATGGCTGATGGTACAATCCACACCTCTAACTGGTACAGAGATACTGAAGTACTTGCCTGGGCTCCTCACGCTTACGAAAAAGAAACCATCAGCACACAGAAATCTGACCTTTTCTTCCAGGTTAATCTGGCTCAGCTGAACATGAAGCTCCCCCTCAACAAGAAGGACGAGAACTTTAACATGCTCCAGAACAACACCACTGACGTGGATAAAGGTTGGGAATTGAAGGATATTACCATCAACGGATGGGCATCTCCTGAAGGGGAAGAAACCTTTAACGAAGGCTTATCACAAAAACGTGCCGAAACTGCTAAAAAATTCATGGAAGGTAAGATGAAAAAAGCTGCCAAAACCAATGCAGCTATCGATCCAGCGGCGGTTAATTATGTACTTAAAGCCAACGGCCCCGACTGGAATGGTTTCATGAAAGCAGTTCAAAATTCAACCATCCAGGATAAAAGCGCTATCCTTAATGTAATTAATTCCGCTGATCAGAGCAAGAAGGAAGAAGAAATAAGAAACATGATTTTGATTTATCCTGAAATCGAACGCGATATTCTTCCTCCGCTGCGTCGTGCCGAGATTGCTGTAAACAGCTACATGCCTAAGAAAACCGATGAGCAAATTGCTGATCTGTCTACCTCTGATCCCGGTTCACTCGAAATGGAAGAACTGTTCTACGCAGCCACCATGACTGATGATCATGGCAACAAACGTCTTATCTATGCTTCTATCATCGAGTTTTATCCTAAATGCTGGAGATCGGTAAACAACGCAGCTGCTGTTGAATTGGCCGAAGGAAATCTGGAAATTGCAAAAGAATTGCTTACCAAAGCAGTTGAAATGAACGAAAATTCATTTGAAGTACGCAACAACTGGGGTGTTTATCACCTGATGAATGGTGACTATATGAGCGCTGAAAAATGTTTCACAAAAGCTCAAAGCCTCGGTGGCGACGTTAACTACAACATGGGTATCGTAAATATCGCTAAAGGTGATTACGCAAAAGCTGAAATGTTGCTTAAAAATGCAAACTGTGACTTTAACAAAGGTCTTGCTCAATTGCTTAATGGCAACTATAGCGGTGCTGAATCCACCTTTAAATGTGCTTCAGAAGATGCTGAAACACTGTATCTCCTTGCCATTACCGGAGCTCGCTCTGATAACAAGTCAATGACCATGGATTATCTGGGACAAGCTATCAAAGCTGATCCTGAAGTAGCAAAAATTGCCGCCTTCGACAGAGAATTCATGAAATATTATAACGAACCTGATTTCCAGGCACTCGTAAACATGAAGTAGAAATTGCTTTTTTCATAGAAATAGCTCCGGCTCTTGGGTCGGGGCTATTTTTTTTGTCTTATTATGCTCATACGCCAAAGCGTTCAAGGCATGATCATGTAAAATAAGTGATCTGTTTTTGCAACTTACCCATATAATAAGGTGTTAAAAATTCTCCTGAAGTTGATTACGGAGCTTTTTCGAAAGATAGTCTAGAAAGTAATCCGGTGAATACCTGGTTTGTAAGTCTGATGCATGACGTCGATTATTTTGTCATAATCCGTTCGGTTACGCACGAAATCAAGAGAATTGGTGTCGAGGATTAGTGTGGTGAGCTGGGTTTGCTGTTTGATAAAGTCGAAATAGCCCTCCTGAATTTTATCAAGGTAATCATCCCGAATTTCCTGCTCGTATGATCGTCCACGTAGTTTTATGTTTTGCTGAAGTTTTGGTGTTTTCACGTAAAGGTAAACGAACAAGTCGGGTTTTGGTAGTTGTTTGTTGATGATGTTAAAAAAACGGGTATAAAGTGAGAGCTCGGCGGGGGGGAGGGTTTTTTGTGCAAATATCAGTGACTTAACTATATAATAGTCTGAAATGGTAAAGGATTTGAACAAATCCTGTGTTCCAAGCTGGTCGGTAAGCTGCTGATATCTTGAAGCCAGAAACGACATCTCTAAAGGGAAAGCGTATTTTTCAGGATCTTTATAAAACATGGGCAGGAAAGCATTGTCTTCGAATTGCTCCAGAATAAGCCTGGCGTTGTATTCTTCAGATATCATGGTAGCAAGGCTGGTTTTTCCGGCTCCAATATTTCCCTCAATGGCTATAAAGTTATATTTCATGCAGCAATCCTATTTTAGCTGGTTATTCACATTTAAGCGAATGAGTAATATGTAATTTGCAGTGACAATGTTTTCTGTTACTGATTGATAGATCATGGCGATTTCAGGTTTGTTTTTGATATGGCCATACTTTACCAATATCTTTACAATGGTCGAGCAAGAATTGTTGGTTCTCCTGAAAAGCCGGATGCACAAAATCAGGAGCGGTCTCGACTAACGGGATCAGGGTAAATCTCCTTTCGTGTAGATTAAAGTGAGGAATGGTAAGTTCGTCACTGACAATGATTTTATTACCAAAATATAGCAGATCGATGTCGATGGTGCGCGAAGTGTAAGCATCAGTAGTTTTGTGTGTTCTTCCCAGCTCCTTTTCAATTTCTTTGGCAAGATTTAGGATTTCAAAAGCACCTAAAACTGTGTTGATAATTACCACCTGATTAAGGAAATTTGTATTGGCGTCGAAGCCCCACGGCTCCGATTCGTAGAGTGAAGATTGTTTTGTGATATTACCAAGCCTCTTTGTTATGAGCGATTTAGCCACATCAATTGTTGCTTCGCGTGGCTCAACATTGCTGCCTAAGAGTAGAAAAACCTGATTACTATTCTGCATATCCATTATCCAAAGGGATGCAAAGCTAACAAATCTTCATGCGCTTGCCAAATATAAAAATGAAATTATAGCGGATTAAAATAATAAAGCCATCAGTTAGTCTGCGACAAGCGATCCAGCAGATTTCTGATTTTTTTGTCGTATTGTTTATCAGTTGCCCATTTTCCTGTTAGCTCGCTGATTTCTGTAGCGCTGCCCCTTTTTACAAATCGGAATCGTTCGTCTACCAGTTCGGTGTTTAGTTTTTCTGTTGAGGCATAAGCTTTTAGGTGTTGGATATGAGCACGAACCCCTTCACGTGGCGTATTGAAGTAGTGTCCTTTTTCGCCATTTCCGGTTACGCCCAGGCCGCAATAATTATGCTGCTCCCGTGCTACCGTGCCATCGAAGCGTAAAAATCCTGTTTCCAGGCACATTTGTGTAAAAGCCACATCGGGGTTTACTCCTTCACTTTGAGCCTCTTCAAAATAAATCTGAGCCAGTTGGTGTGCAAACGTGTTGTCTATCTGCTTGTTGTTTGAGAGTAAAAACCGGGTCATGCGGTGGATGTCAAATATGCCCTTTCCCATAATTTTTTCGGAAGGTGTTACCGGGATTTTAGTGTTTGAAGTCTTTCGGGATAGACGAGCGCCATAGTATTCGGTAGGCACAACCAGATGAAATCCATTAATTTCGGTAAATAAGGTGAGTTGTTGTGTGTAAGTATTCAGATTGCTTTTGGAGGAGGAAGAAGGCAGGTGGCTCTCCGAATAGGTGTAGGTTCCGGTGCTTAAAAGCATCAGCGCCCAGGTTATCCAAAACGATTTACTGAATATCAATTTCATAGCTGGTAATTCTGCCTCGTATTTGCAGAGGTTAAAGTTGCGATATCTCTTTCAATTTTTTATAAAATTAGTGGTCTACTTATTCACAAATATTTGTTAATATTGCTTTTCAATCTAATAAGCCGAATGCTATGAAACAATTTTTTAAATTTATGTTCGCCTCGTTTGCAGGCACCATACTCACGTTTATCGTGATTTTCTTATTTTTTGCCGGAATGGTGGCTTCTTTGGTGGCCATGTCTGGCGATAAAGAAGTAGATGTAAAGGAGCACTCCATATTGCATATCAATTGGAAAGCCCCTATTCTGGATCGTTCTACTGACAATCCTTTTGAAGGCTTTGATTTTGCAACTATGGAGTCGAAGAAACCCGTTGGACTTAATGTCATCCTCAAGACCTTGGAAAAAGCCAAAACTGATCCCAAAATTGAAGGGATTTTTCTGGACATGGAAAGTCTGCCCGCCGGGCTGGCTACTTCACAGGAGATTCGTGGAAAGCTGAAAGAATTTAAGGAAACGGGCAAGTTTATTGTGAGCTATGCCAACAATTACGACCAGAAAGCCTACTATCTGGCTTCGGTTGGCAATGAGATTTACCTTAATCCGGAGGGAATGGTTCTTTTTAAAGGACTCAATGCCCAATTGATGTTTTTGAAAGGACTTCTGGCCAAGCTGGATATCGACATTCAGGTGGTGCGAGGCCCGAACAATACCTTTAAGAGTGCGGTCGAGCCGCTTATGTACGATAAGATGAGCGAGTCGAACAGACTCCAGATGAAGACTTTACTTGATTCGATGTGGGGACAGATACTTATGGCGCTCAACGAATCGCGAGGTGTTTCGATTGATGATTTGAATACGATTGCTGATAACCTGGAATTGAGTACTGCCGAAAAGGCACTTGAATTGAAATTTATTGATGGGATTTTTTACCGGGATCAAATGATTGATTTGCTGAAGGAAAAAACCGGCAGATCCGAAGATGATAAATTGAATCTATTGGCTTTTGACTCTTACAGCACAGTGAAAGTTCCCGAAGAAGGCGAGTTATCACGCGATCGCATTGCCATCGTTTATGCTCAGGGTGGCATCGTACAAGGAAAAGGCTCGGAATCAGAAATAGGCTCGGAAACTGTTGCCAAGGCACTCAGCGATGCCCGCAAGAACGAAAAAGTAAAAGCCATTGTGTTCCGGGTAAACTCAGGTGGTGGTGATGCCCAAGCTTCCGAAATTATTCGCCGCGAGGTGGAGTTGGCTGTTAGCGAAAAACCTGTGATTGTGTCGATGGGGGATATGGCTGCTTCTGGTGGCTATTGGATTTCGGCCTCCGCCAACCATATTTTTGCCGAACCAACCACATTAACTGGTTCAATAGGTGTGTTTGGGATTATCCCAAATATGAAAGGGCTGTTTAACAATAAATTGGGAATTACCTGGGATGAAATCGGGACGAATAAAAATTCAGATTTTATCGATGTGATGAAGCCTTTGTCGCCGTATCAACATGCCAAATTAGATGAGTCGGTAATCGATATTTATGAGAAATTCATTGCTCTGGTAGCTAAGTCGCGTAACCTGGAAGAAGCTTATGTAGATAGCATCGCAAGGGGCAGGGTGTGGACAGGAGCTGATGCAAAAACCATTGGTTTGGTGGATGACTTTGGCGGACTGGAGGCAGCTGTAAAATATGCAGCACAAGAAGCAGGACTTGGCGAAAGCTACCGACTGATTGAGTATCCCAAAAGAAAGGAGTTTATCCAACAACTGATGGACGAGCTTACCGGACAGGTTTCAACCCGCATAGTAAGCCATGAACTCGGTGAATATGCCAAATATTACCAAAACCTTAAGTCACTGGAGGATATGCATGGTGTTCAGGCACGTTTGCCCTATTTCCTGGAGATAAGGTAGCAAAGAATCAAATATAACTAATTGATAAAGAGTAAATTTATACTCCAAAAAAAAGACCCTTCGTTACGAAGGGTCTTTTTTTTGGGTCTGCTAACCGGATTATTTAGAATAATCCAGATCAGCGATTCGGCGGTAATTATCGTATCTCCATTTGGCGGCTTCTGCGGCCAGTTTGGCGAGTCGTCTGGCTTCTTCCGGGAAGGCCTTTTTCAGCGAAGTATATCGTACTTCGTTGTCGAGGAGCATCTGGAATTTTGACCAATCTGGTTCTTTCGAGTCCAAAGTAAACGGATTCTTTCCTTCTTCCTCCATTAAAGGATTGTAGCGGTAAAGCTGCCAGTAACCTGCTTCCACAACAAGTTTTTCTTCGGCCTGAGCTGTTCCCATGCCTCCCTTAATGCCGTGAGCTATACAAGGCGAGTAAGCAATGATCAACGATGGTCCCGGATAGGCTTCTGCTTCTTTTATGGCTTTGAAAGCCTGCGATTGGCTTGCTCCCATTGCTATCTGAGCTACATACACATATCCATAAGTCATGGCCATCGCACCGAGGTCTTTTTTGCGGGTTTTTTTACCCGAAGCAGCAAATTTAGCAACTGCACCCAAGGCGCTGGCTTTTGAAGCCTGACCACCGGTGTTGGAATATACTTCGGTGTCCATCACCAACACGTTTACATCTTCACCTGAAGCCAATACGTGGTCGAGGCCACCGTATCCAATATCGTAAGCCCAACCGTCACCACCGAAAATCCATTGGGATTTCTTTACAAGGTATTGTTTCAACAAAACGATTTCTTTGGCCAACGGATCAGTTTCTTTGTTGAGCGCGGCCAGCACTTTGGCTGATGCTTCGATAGATTTAGCGGCATCGTCTTTGCCTTCCATCCATTCCTGCATGGCGGCTTTGCTTTCGTCTGAGAATTCTTTCTGCATGGCTAACTCCATCCGTTCGAAAATGCGTTGACGCATTTTTTCGGTGGCTATGGCCATACCATATCCAAATTCGGCATTGTCTTCAAAAAGTGAGTTAGCCCATGCCGGACCGTGACCTGTTTTCTGGCTGGTACAATAAGGTGTTGAAGGTGCTGAACCGCCATAAATGGAGGAGCATCCCGTTGCGTTGGCCACCATCATCCGGTCGCCGAAAAGCTGTGTAATGGTTTTAATATAAGGTGTTTCGCCACAACCGGCACAAGCACCTGAGAACTCGAACAGTGGCTGGGCAAATTGGCTGTTTTTCACGCTTTGCTCTTTAGGAACAACATCTTCTTTGTATCCCACTTTGTCGTTCATGTAGTTCCAGCGGTCAATTTCGTCGAATTGTGTTCCGATGGGTTTCATTACGAGGGATTTCACTTTTGAAGGGCATACTTCAACACAAGCTTCACAGCCCGTACAGTCGAGCGCGCTTACCTGGATGCGGTATTTGTAAGCTTTTGTTCCGGCCAGACCCTGAAGGGCTTTGGTTCCTTCAGGCGCGTTGGCTACTTCTTCGTCGGTCATCAGGAATGGACGAATGGCAGCGTGAGGACAAACATAAGCACATTGATTACATTGAATACAGTTCTCGTCTATCCATTCAGGAACGTTTACGGCGATACCACGTTTTTCGTATGCGGTAGTTCCGGCCGGGAAAGTTCCGTCTTCACGTCCGTTAAAAGTGCTCACAGGCAAGCTGTCTCCTTTTTGCAAGTTAATGGGGTCAACCACATTACGGATGAATTCAGGAAGATTATTGTCGCCGGTTACCTGCTCGTCTTTGAGGGAAGTCCATTCAGCGGGGATTTCAATTTTTTCAACGCTGTCGCCGGCATCCACAGCGGCATAGTTCATCTGAACGATTTCTTCTCCTTTACGTCCGTAGGATTTACGGATGGCTTTTTTCATTTCTTCAACAGCATCTTCGTAAGGAATTACTTCAGAAACCTTGAAGAAAGCAGCCTGCATAATGGTATTGGTGCGGTTGCCGAGTCCAATCTCTTCAGCGATTTTTGTGGCGTTGATCACGTACATGGTGATCTGGTTTTCCGCCAGATATCTCTTAATGTGATTAGGGAGTCGGTTTTTTGTTTCTTCTATGTCCCAGATGCTGTTCAAAAGGAAAGTGCCTCCTTTTTTCAGCCCTTTGAGCATATCATATTTGGTGAGGTAGGCAGGCACGTGGCAGGCCACGAAGTCTGGAGTATTGACCAGGTAGTGTGAACGAATAGGTGTATCGCCGAAACGCAGGTGAGAAACAGTGATTCCTCCTGATTTCTTTGAGTCGTAAGCAAAATAAGCCTGGCAATATTTGTCGGTTGTGTCACCAATAATTTTAATGGAGTTTTTGTTTGCTCCTACCGTACCATCAGCACCTAATCCATAAAATTTGGCTGCATAAGTGCCTTTGGGAGCAAGACTGATTTCGGGTAATAATGGGAGAGAGGTGTGCATCACATCATCGACAATACCCACTGTAAATTGATTTTTCGGTTTTTCGGCAGCCAGGTTGTCGTAAACGGAAATCATCATGGCAGGGGTTGTGTCTTTGGAGCTGAGGCCGTAGCGTCCGCCTACGATAAGTGGTGCATTTTCAGTGCCATAGAATAAATCTTTCACGTCCAGATAGAGAGGTTCCCCATTGGCACCAATTTCTTTTGTCCGATCAAGAACCGCAATGCGTTTTACCGATTTGGGGCAGGCTTTCATGAAGTATTTCTCTGAGAAAGGACGGTAAAGGTGAACAGTGATTACTCCTACTTTTTCGCCTTTTTCGAGTTTGTAATCTACTACTTCTTTAATAACTTCGGTAATAGAACCCATTGCCACGATAACATTTTCAGCATCGGGAGCACCGTAGTATGTGAACGGGTGATATTCGCGTCCTGTTATTTTTTGCAGCTGTTGCATGTAGTCATCAACCATGTCTGGGATGTCAACATAAAATTTGGATGACGCCTCTCTGGCCTGGAAATAAATATCAGGGTTTTGTGCTGTACCGCGTGTTACCGGATGTTCAGGGTTCAGGGCGTTGTCGCGGAAGCGTTGCAAGGCTTCGTAATCGAGGAGTTTGGCGATCTCGTCCTGATCCATTGCTTCCACTTTTTGTAATTCGTGTGAAGTTCTGAACCCGTCAAAAAAGTGCAGGAAGGGTATTCTTGATTTGATGGCGGCCAGGTGAGCAACACCGGCAATATCCATAATTTCCTGAGCACTGCTGGTGGCCAACATGGCGAAACCTGATTGGCGTGTACTCATCACGTCGCTGTGGTCGCCAAAAATTGAAAGTGCCTGAGCCGCAAGACTACGGGCGCTAACATGAAAAACGCCGGGCAAAAGTTCGCCTGAAATTTTGTACATGTTTGGGATCATCAGTAAAAGACCCTGAGAGGCAGTAAAGGTGCTGGTTAGCGCACCGGCCTGTAATGAGCCGTGTACTGCACCTGAAGCGCCGCCTTCTGACTGCATTTCGGAGACTTTTACGGTTTCACCGAAAATATTTTTTTTGCCGTTTGCCGACCATTGGTCAACATATTCGGCCATGTCGGAAGAGGGGGTAATGGGGTAAATTGCAGCTACTTCGCTAAACATATAGGCGATGTATGCTGCAGCATAGTTTCCTTCACAAGTAATGAATTTTTTCTTATTTTTCATTGCATCTTATATTAGAAAAAACGAGTTGATAGTCGATTTTTAATTTTGTGCGAAATTACTCAATTCGATTGTTGTCTGTTCTGTTTTAACACCAAATAGTTGACCATGAACGCCTATTTAAAATGAATATAGATTACTGCTGCATACGTTGTAAAACTAAAAAACTGTAATTTTACCCCATCAAAAGACACGCTAAAATTATAAGATATGGATCTTTCAACTACCTATTTAGGGCTAAAACTCAAAAATCCGATTATCGTTGGAGCAAGTAACCTTGTTACCGACCTTTCTATTCTGTCAAAACTGGAAAAAGCCGGCGCAGCTGCCGTTGTTTATAAATCTCTTTTCGAAGAGCAGATTCATCTGGAAAACCTGGAACTTGACAGAGGTTTAACAGATTACGACGATAGAAATGCTGAAATGACGAGCCTGTTTCCTGCCGACATGTACGAAGCCGGGCCTGAGGAATTTTTAATGCATTTTAAAGAGGCCAGAAAAAGCCTCAGCATTCCTCTGATTGCCAGCTTAAATTGCATTTATGACGATACCTGGTACGAATATGCAAAAAAACTAGAAGAAGCCGGAGCTGATGCATTAGAACTGAACTTTTACAATAATCCACGTGATTTCGATATGGAAGGACGTTCCATTTTGAACGAAGAACTCGATACCATTGAGGGTGTTAAGGCTGCAGTTAAAATCCCGGTAAGCGTTAAACTCAGTCCGTTTTATACCAACCCCATGTATACCATTAACGAAATGGACAAAAAAGGTGCCGATGGTTTTGTGCTTTTTAACAAACTTTTTCAACCCGACATCAACATTGAGCTGGAGGAAATGCACTTCCCTTATAACCTGAGCACAGAGCACGAGTCAAGACTTCCATTGCGTTACATTGGAATTATGTACAATGAGGTGAAAGCTGATTTGTGTGCCAACCGTGGGATTTTTACCGGTGAAGATGTGATAAAGATGATTTTGGCCGGAGCAGATGTTGTTCAGGTGGTTAGCACCTTATACAAACATGGTCCAGCTCAGATTACCCGTATGCTCGAACAGATGGAGATTTGGATGGCCAACAAACAGTACAACAACCTTAGTGAATTCAGAGGCAAGTTAAGCCGCAAAAATATCAACGATCCGTTTGCCTACAGAAGAGCACAATATGTTGATATCCTGATGAAATCAAAACAGATTTTCAAGAATTTCCCGATATAATTGATTTCTATTGAGAATGGCCGCCTGAGAAGGCGGCCATTTTTCAATAGTAAAATAGAATTCCCGTTTTCAAGGCTTCCACATTTCTCTCCCGACTATAGTTTACTTCCTTTGTTTTTGATAAAAAACATTCACTACCCATTACAATTGAAAAACAGGGATTAACTTGTTAAAACATTAATTATCAAATACAAAACCAATGAAAAAAAAGTTGCTATTTCTTATTCTGGCCACACTTATGGTATTTAACCTAAGCAGTCAATCCATTAAAGGGCCTGAGTCAATTTCCTATTTTCAAGCTCCTTCGCAAGGGGTAAAATTTGCTGCATGCGACGTATATATGTCGTTCGACCAGGTACTGGCCGATGCCAAAAGAGAAGCTCAAAAGGAAGAAAACAGTGCCTTGGGCTCGAAATTCGGTGCACTGGGGACGGCTGTGGCCAATACCGCTAATTCAGCAATGGATATGGCTGCTGCTACTTCGAAAGCTATTGATGCTTTAAAAGATAAGGAAGGCCGTTTCGATCGCTGGAAACTTATTCCGGACTACATCATTGCCACGCCCGAAATTGATCGCCCCATCATTGTGGAGATTTTTATATTGAATGAACCAAATCCTAGTGCACTAAGTGCTACAACTCCTATTACCGCTGATAAAGAGGGTTATTACGATGTGCCGTACTATATCAACTGTCGTTATAAAGTAACTACACCCCGCGGCGAAGTAGTAGCAGAAAAAGATTTCGGAGTGTTGCAGGGTGAAAAGAAATGGCCACATTACAAGCAGCCGCAGCAAGCCGGAGGTATTGGTTCTGTTACAGTGGAAGAAGGCCTGAGTACCGAAGAAGAAGTGGGTATTAACGTGGCATTCAATAAAGTGCGTGAAGATGTTTTTGGACAATTTGGATTCGGCGAATTTAGTGCGCCTATCAAATTGGGTGTGATCAAGGAAATCAAGGAATCGAAAAAGTTGATTGAACCAACACTGGCCATTTTTGAAAATAAGAAAGGACTATTGCTTAACAAGGTTGAAAAAGCACAGGTTCAGGAGTTTGTCGACATCATCGAAGCCGGACTTCCCAACTGTACCGAGAAAAGTCTGTGGGTGGCTTACCACAACCTTTCCGTGTGTTATGCCTGGCTTGAGCAACCCGATAAGGCCAAAGAAGCCTACAAGAAATACGGTGAAGCCATTGCTGAAACAATTGATGAAATGGCCAAATGGAACTTATTGATGCAAGGAAAATTGCCCAAAGAAGACCGAAAGGGTTTGGTAATTGGCATGAAGGATTTTAAAAAATTCGATAACTACCGCAACATTGCCAACTTTGTGGAATACTATGCTGCCGGTGTGAAAAGATACGAAAAACTCTTCGTTACAATCAATCGTGATTTGAAGCGTTTTGTTGATTTTTACGCTGTTAACGATATCATGTGTCAGCTTTTCGAAATTGATTACCCATTTCAATTTTTACCTTTAAACGATTTTGCCGGTCAGCCTAAATCAATGACAGGTGAGCTTTCCAAGGATGGCGTTGAGCCAGTTGAGTATCGGGTAAAGTTTGATAAAAACCGCAGAATTAAAGAGTTGGAAGCTGATCAGGTGGCCTTGCTGGATGATGGGAGTAAGGAGAAGATTGTTACCCGTGAGTTGCAGCCCATTTTTAATGAAGACAATGGTCGTTACATCATGATGTCAACGCCCAATGACAGGAATGTGTTTGCTGGCGGAAACGACACACGTCGCGGTACTTTAAGGCAAATAGAAGAACCTCTTGGTGAGATGACTAAGGGTGTGGCTAAGAATATTACCCGGGGAATAGGCTTTTTCGGTGATAAAAAATCCGGCGAAACAGTTCAGTTAAAAGTCGATTTGGAAGGTAGAATTTTCTTTGTCGGAAGTTCCGGTTATTTTAAAGCCAACGCCATTTTTAAAGACATTCTGGCGAGCAATGGGATTGACCCGAAAAGAACCGACACGCGATCAAACTTTTCAACCGAAGCCCTGATCAACGAAAACGGGATGTTCGAAAAATGGGCTTGGGAAGGTGATGTGACAACTGATTTCGGAAGCAGCTGGTCACAAGTTGGTGGAAAAGTACAAAATATTTCGGCTACCCGTATGTTACGCGATATTACTGTGCTTGAATCAGATGAACATGGTAATCCTGTAAAAATACAGTACACCTTCGAGATGAAAGGAAAAGTTAGTGTTCAGCAGAAGATGAACATCAAGGAGTGGTTTACCGAAAGTTATGCCCAGGGAGGAGTTCCCCGTGCAAAAGTCAGTAGCGATACCTTCGACTTAGGGGCAACCCAGATATGGGAAGGTGTATTTACCTATGATGAGCAGGGCAACTGGACTGAAATGAAAATCGGTCCTTACACGGCCAAACGTACTTTTAAATATTAGTTTATTGACACGAATGAAATGGCATGTGCTCGGTCATAAGTGTGCATGCCATTTTCACGTCTTATTATCTGTAAATCGTAAAATTTATGAATAAAGCAAAAGTGCTGATAGTCTTGCTGTTTTCGCTGATGATTTCGTTGGTAGCCGAAGCTCAGTTGTCGTCAGTGGTTACTTCAAGAGATCAGGTAATTCAAAAGAAGATTAAAACTTTCATCGTATTGAACGAAGAATCAGGCTTAGTTATGGCGCAATCCCCTGTTAAATACAAGGTGGACGATGAAATGCCCTTGTGCTATTTTACCATTGACAATCCGGCCAACCTCGTTTTACCTAACATCGGCCGTTACCTGGTAGTACATGAGTTAAAGAAGGACGCAGGTGGTGATCAATACGACTGGGTGCTGGAGAATAACTGCGATGAGAAGGATGTCTTTTTTTCGCGGACAAAGTTTATTACAGTGGAAAATTCAACCTGGTGGAATGTTCTGGTAGACAACGACAAAGTCTTGTTTCAAAGCATGGTGAACCACGGTTTTTTGAAGATCGACGAGCAAGGCGATTTTTCAATGGTCGATGACAGAAATGCGGCTTCACGTTGGAAGCTGATCTATGTTTACTAATCTGATTTTAAAAATTATTTGTTATGTATTTTAAAGCCAAAGAGATAGTCGCCGTTCTGTTTTTGTTATGTATGGGCCATGCCTTAGTGGGACAAAGCGATGTGTTCTACACTTTTTTCCTCGAAAAGGAGATTAACCTCAAGGCGGGAGGGGTTTTCGTCCATCCCCTGAAAAATGTGGGTGCTGAAAACCCGATAGATGTCAATGCGTTTTTGGAAAAATCTATCGAAAAAGCCTGTCTTCCGCTGGCAGGTGACGGAAATGAAAAGGCCGGGAATGTTAACGCATGGTCGCAAATGCCTTTGTTTTGGCCAGCTACTTCACCTGACAAGGCTGATGTTGTTGTAAGCGGAAGCTATAACATTGAAAAAGAAAGCGATGCGGAAGTTTTTCGATTTTATGAAACCAACACGGCTATTTCAAACCCTATACCCTATTTTGAAGTTCGTCCGAAAAACCGGGTAAGCGCTGAAGTTATATTGCAATATAAATACGCGGATGGTACTTTAGTTTCAGATACGTTGCGTTTTCACGAAATATCGGAAAGAAAGAAAAACACAAAGCTTAAGTCGATGGAAAAGCTTCTGACTGAATGCCAGAAGGCTCTCGAATATGACTTTAGGAAATTGTACTTATTTGCTGATTATGAAACGGCTAAATTTTCGTTGGAGAAAGTAAAAGTGTCTGACAAAGGACTAAAAGAGGAGCTCAAAAGTGCAGGAGATTTATTGAAAGGTAGACGAATCACCGATTTGGGCAATCTGTATAAGCGAATCTACGAAAATGAGCCTTCCAAAGAGGCCGCCT
The DNA here is from genome assembly GCA_002440885.1 of Bacteroidales bacterium UBA6244. Lineage (GTDB taxonomy): Bacteria > Bacteroidota > Bacteroidia > Bacteroidales > F082 > UBA6244. The sequence continues at coordinate 2,226 of DJVY01000047.1, read as the reverse complement.
TTTGCCTGGGTGTTTGCTACGAGCTGGTTGGTAATTACCCCATGGCTGCGAAATACTACAAGCAAATGCCCGAATTCCATACCATCGCGCGAATGAAGAAAAGTTTACTCCTATTTGAGTACTTGCAGTCGATTGGAGCAGAACTTAAACTCGAAGAATTTTAGCCAACCGATTTGTTTATTGGATATCGATGAAAAAGCTGATGCATTATTGCTCAGCTTTTTTTGCTTTGGAGATTGTCTTAGCTATTTTGTCTTAGCAGCTTTTGTCTTGATGTCTTTATTGACATAACAGACAGGAAATATGATATATATCAACCAAACTTAATAGAAACCTAACTTTTATTTAGAATAATTCTATATAAATTTGCAAAAAATTCATTATATAGCTAATAAACAGATTAATATAAATAAAATTTGAAATGAAAAAATTCACTTTGTGGCCGGTATCGGTTGTTGTTTTTGCATTTTTATTGTCTTTGGTATTGGTTTCTGGATGTAGCGCAGTGGAGGATGTTTTTGGAGGAGATGAAGATGAAGCTATACTTAACGCAAACAAATACGACATTGCTCCCTTCGAATCGGTGGAAATTACTTATGAGAATGTAATACTCAGTGCTTCTGAATATTCTGGCAGAATTGGGGGGGTGGATGTGCGTCTTTTTAACATCGATGAGAAATTGGTGTTTGTTGCGCCTGTGTTGCCTGTGGGTGAAACATTTCTGGAGTTTGATATCAACAACTTATCCTATCAATTGTCCTTTAATATGTTATCTGTCCCACAGGTAGACAATCCCGCGCAGTACGTGGATGCCTTTATTCAGCAACAAAAAGCGCGTTCAAACGCTAATTCTGCCTTGATTGAAGAATTGGTTCCTGAAGACCTAAAACAACTATATACTGAAGATATTCAACGTATTAATCGGTTATTTGGTGATGCGGAAGTGGCATTACAAACGGCAACCGAAGCTGAAAAACTGGAAGCAGCTCAGTTTATCGCTTCCAACATGGCGGATGTGGAGGCACTAAATGAGGCTATGGATGAATATGTTACGGCTGTAAAAGTCCTCGGACAAACAAAGAGCATTTACGACAATGAATCGGATTTTAACGCAGCGTATAGTCGCTTTGTGGCGGCCCGGATTTTGCTGATTTCACAGGCGCGAAAAATTATTGCTTGGACGGCTGCCGGAGCAGTTGCCGGTTCCTGGTTTCCGGTTATCGGAAATGGATTGGGTGCTGCCATAGGTGCAGGCATCGGTATCGGGAATTTTCTGATCGCTTTGGAAGCCGACAACATCGCCACCAATCAACTCACCGAATTCGAATCCATTGTGGAAGAATTGAATATCGATAATAAAGCGGCCCTCACTTTTACCAACAAGCAAAAGAAAACTTTGTCGGTTTCCGGGAAGTACAACAACCTGAATGCCCAATATGGGTCATCAAACATGACCAGTATTAAGAGCTTTGTTTCTTACCTGAGCGTATTCAGAAGTCTTTTTGACCAGATAAACGAATATTTGCCCGAAACGCTTCAAATAAAGCCCAAAATTATTTCAGATTTGACTTCCGTAAGGAATGCCTACAAAGCCATTCATGCCAATTATTTAACCATTGGCAATATTTCAAATAATAAGGTGTCATTTTCCTATGAAGTGGTGGATGGTGAGTTTAAGGTAACTTTTTCCACTGATGAAATTACAGATCAGGATTTTACTTTTGACATTGATTACAACTTTAACGGATTTAGTGAGCAGACCACAACTCAATCGGCGAAGCTTACAGTGAATGTTGACCCACTGCTGGGGGTATGGGAAGCTTATGAAGTAGATGGAATACCGGTTGGACAATGGCAATACTATTATTTAGGCGAATGCTCAAATTTGATTGGCTGGGCGAGCGTCAGCATTAAAGCGACACTCACATTGGATGGTTCCAATATTGTTTTTTATTATGATGGTGCTGATAAGGAGTACCAATATACAGGACTTGATTTAGCGAATTGTACCTATGAAAGTGTAACAATTAATGAGTCAGCTGACGATGATTCCTACACATCTACTTATGTCGTGGATGGAAATATGCTGATGGTGCAAACTGAGGACGGGCCTTTTCCGATGAGCTATACCTTTATTGATAATAACACCTTGGTTGTTAACGCCGATGGTGAAGTGAATAAGTACCGTAGAAAACGCTGAGGGGGACTGTAAAAAGTTTTGTGTTT
>DJVY01000156.1 GCA_002440885.1 Bacteroidales bacterium UBA6244 | reverse complement strand
GTTGGCATTGGCGTTGGCGTTGGCGTTGGCTGGGATATCGTTAACTATGGAGTGTATTTATTAAAGCGCATGGTTGGTTTATCGTAAATTATGAGGTGTTTTTTTAGGCTAATGGCTTGGGTCACGCTTATCGCCATCAATTGACACAAAAAACCGTAAGCCTCAAAAATACCAGCGAAATTTCGGCTGGATGTTGTTGTAACAAAGAATAGTTTTACCTTTACGCCTTTAAAATATCTGGGTAGTGACTAAGGTTGTCTTGATTTTTTCTCTATAAGGGATATTGGAATTATGCGGTCTGGTAACTTTAACAACCAGAGTTGTAAACGCCTTAATATCCAATGTTTTAAAAACCCATAAAAACTAGTTTTTAAATATCTCAACAAAATAAAAAAGTAATACGTACAATGAAAAAACTGCTTGGATACCTGTTTTTTATATTCATATCTGCTGAATTATTTGGTCAATATGGAGGCAACCGGGATGATTATAGCACGCTAATTGCAAAGCTATTAAGTACACATCACGAAGCAAGTAGCAACACAACTAAGTACTCAAAGCTATCCGATGAGGAGATCAATGCTAATGTATTGAGGGAGTTTATTAACATTTATGTAAAATACGAGTTTGACATGGAAGTTGCCTTGGATAAAGCGACTCCCAGAAAACGCAGGGACAAACTAATGAATCTGGATTTCATTTATTCTTATAGGTATTTCATTCCTTATTCATCAACCGGAGAGCTCAATTCTTTATTACCTACTGTTGAACTGCGTGAGAATCAAAGCCTGATTAATATCCAAGTATTCAGCTATAATAAGGTAAAAGGCAAAACGAAAAGAGTAGCTATAAAAACGAAATATATCGAAATTGATACCAGTTTACGAAAAGTGTCCTTATCATTTCCTCAGGGGACAATTAATAATTCGGGATTGCTTGATATCGTTATAGAAACAAGAACGCAGCATTACAATTCGCTGCATCCTTATTTTAATACAAATGCACAATTTTCGCGACAACTAACTTTAAGCATTCCTACAATATTAAGTTACGAGTTACCTACAACCAACGAAAATTTTGTACTGAATTCGGTAGAAGAAGATTTGTTCTATTTCCTAAATATCCGACGCGGTGAAACTGACTGGGACAACATTGTTAGTCAATTTGGAATCACAAGCCTGACCTATACCTACAACGTACATGAAGCCCCTTCACACTTAAATAATATTTCATTTAAGCTTAAAAAAACAGACCTGCCTTACGACAAAGACATAGGAATACCTTTGCAAATAACTGACTAATAAGCCGACACATAAAAAAGGGTCAGTGACCATTTCAGCACTTTTTACCATCTAATTGCCGGTTAAAGTTCACGCCTGTTGATATGCCGAATTCCTAATGGCTAGTGTCGCTCGCAGTATCACCCACACCCCCTTCCCCAAATCACCCACCACCCCCCACCCCCCCCATTCCCTTTGTCCGTTTTACTTTCTCTAAGATTTTTGTCCTAGTTCAATGGCTAGGAATTACAAGCAGCCTTAGTTTTTCTCGCTTATCTGGTAAAACAAGCCCCTGCTCTGCCAAACAGCTTCAATTTTTCTGTCGGCGGCCAACACGTCGAGGTATTTGTTTATTTCGTTTACGTGCAGACCCAACACTTTTTCCAGGTCGTCGAGGGTACAAGGCCTGCGCACAATGGTTTCCATGATGGCTTCGGAAATATCTTTTCGGTACGACTGGATATTCTCCCGCTCTGGCGCAGCTGCAATGATCTCAACATTTGGCAACTGCCACAAATCCAATATTTTCTGCAATTCGGCTCTTGTCGCACCCCGCAAATCCGGCACTGCCCCAGGTCGGTCTAAGGTGTTGAGTTGAACGGCATCTGGTTTTATGCGTAAAATGGCCTTTTTAATCGCCTTGAGCTCATCGAGGGTATCGTTATAGCCGGGAAGCACCATTACCTCCAGCCAGATCTTGCCTTGATACTCCCTTCTGAATTGCACCAATCCCTCGATATACGGCCCTATCTTCAGCTCCTGCTGGGGACGGTTTATTCTTTTAAAAACCTCTTCGGTTGCAGCATCCAACGAAGGCAGCACTACCTGTGCATCCATTATCGCGTCTCTTACCTGTTTATCAAACAACAACGTGCCGTTGGTTAAAACAGCGACGGGTATTTCAGGTTTTATTTGCCGTATAAATTCCAGCGTGTCGCCGATAAAAACATTCAGGATTGGCTCGCCAGAACCGGAAAAGGTAATAAAATCCGGATCAGGATGATGGCTAAAGTAGTGATTTAACTCCTCTTTGATTTTTTTTAGCAACACATACTCCTTGCGTTCGATGGTCAGCAGGGTTGTTTTCCCTACTTCACAATAGACGCAGTCGAGGGAGCATACTTTTTTCGGAACCAAATCAATGCCCAACGACATCCCCAGCCTTCGCGACGGAACAGGACCAAAAACATGTTTATACATCGGCCTGTCCTTTAATTGTAACTAAGTCTGACTGCCTCGTTCGATAGGGTCGGTTTTGTAAACTCCAGCCATTCGGCTGTATTCCATGTGCCCATTTTTTGGTGCGTGATCAGGTATTTTTGGGGTATGGGATGTGTACCCACGACCACCTTAACCAGGTACTTCTCCTCTAAAAATTGCTTGAAGTGAGCAATATAAGGACAAGGAGGATAGCCAACTACCAATCCTGTGGCCAGATGTATGGCTTCTGCCCCGTTTTTGATCATCTCCGCGGGAGCATACTCGATATTTCCACCTGGGCATCCTCCACAGGTGGTGTAACCGACAACTTCCACCGGTTCGTTTTGACTGTAAATATCGAAGGCTCCTTCCCTGTTCTCTAGCGCCCTGAAACATTTTCCGCCTGCGCAAGTCTTATACCTGTCGCAGATAATTATTCCTATTTTCATTTGATCTACCAATAATTAACACTCAACCATTTTTAACTTTTTTCTTTTGATGGCGTTCATTGTTTCAACCATCTTGATATTAAATGGTTTAACAATCCACCAATTTTAAGGTGTAAAGTTAGTGACTTTAATGATCGGAGTCATCCGAAAAAGCAATAAAGGTCAATTTTTTTGAACAAATGTTCATTACACCATTCATATCGTCCCACAAGCTAAGCAGCAACAAGCCAGCGAGCCATTTCATTCGCAACAATCACCTGAGAGAGGATAAATAAAAACCATCACGTTAACTTCAGCTATTGTTTGATTACATTTGTTAAAAAATTCCGTATGTTTCGCATCAGGAAAATATCGAACCCTCACTTGTCTGTAAACATACAGACAATGAACAAGATAAAAGAAATTATCTCGCAGCAATTCCCTGATATCAATCCCAAAAAAATCGATGAGATATCATCACAACTCACCGATCCGCTAAAGCATAAATACCAGGCTAAAATATTCGTGGCAGAGGATGAGAGAAGTAGTATCCGTGGATTTGCCCTATTTCTGTATATGCCTGATCTTCAATTTTGTTATTTGGATTACATCGCCGTTTCGCCCGGCAAAACCTCGGGCGGTATTGGCGGCGCTTTGTACGAACGTGTACGTGAAGAAGCAGAAGCTTTTGGTGCGTTGGGCATATTTTGTGAATGTCTGCCTGACGATCCAGAGCTGTGTAAAGACAAGGTTGATCTTGCCCAGAACAAAAAACGGTTGGCTTTTTATGAGCGCTATGGTGCACGTCCCATAGCGAACACACGTTATGAAACACCTGTTGTGCCCAATGACGACTGCCCGCCCTACCTGGTATTCGATGGGCTTGGAGTCCGCGACTCTTTGCCTGCAACAGTTACACGTCAAATAATTCGAGCCATTCTGGAGAGGAAATATGGCGATTATTGTCCGGAAACCTATATACAAGATGTGGTCGACAGTATACAGGAAGATCCGGTGCGATTACGTCCATTCCTGTACAAGAAAAAAATACAACCCGAATTGTTCCGAACCACTTTGCCCGAAAAGAAGAAGATCTTCTGGGTAATCAACGACAAACATTCCATCCACCACATTCGGGAAATAGGCTATGTGGAGTCGCCTGTACGAGTTAAAAGTATCCAAAACGAATTGGTGAAGACAGGGCTTTTCAGGGTGGGGAAAGTAAAGGAGTTTAATGAGAAATTCATTTTAAAAATCCACGATCCGGGCTATGTAAACTATTTTAAAAACGTGTGCAAAAGTCTGCCGCCCGGAAAATCAGTTTATCCTTATGTTTTTCCAATCAGAAATGCAATCAGGCCTCCAAAGGATTTATCAGTAAAGGCTGGATACTATTGCATTGACACGTTCACTCCATTAAATCAAAATGCTTACCTCGCGGCCAGATGGGGGGTAAACAGCGCGTTGACAGCCGCTGAGGAAATGCTCGAAGGATGCAACCTTGCGTATGTCTTGACCCGACCTCCCGGACACCATGCCGAAAGAAATGTATTTGGTGGGTTCTGCTATTTCAACAACAACGCCATCGCTGCCGATTATCTGAGTTTATTTGGGAATATCGCAATTCTGGATATCGATTATCACCACGGAAACGGACAACAACAGATCTTTTATGAGCGAAAGGATGTGTTTACGGTTTCAATTCATGGTCATCCTTCCTTTGCCTACCCCTATTTCAGTGGGTTTAAGGACGAAAGTGGAGCTGGCGAAGGACTGGGTTACAACTTGAATTTTCCGCTGCCTGAAAACCTGGATGGTGCTGGTTATCGGGTTACCTTGGCCAAAGCACTCACAGCCATTCAGAAATACAAACCTGAATATTTGGTTGTCGCTCTGGGACTTGACACGGCCAAAGACGATCCTACAGGCACATGGCAACTGGCGGTCAAAGATTTTGAGGAAAACGGACGCATGATCGGGCAACTGAAACTGCCTACGCTGGTAGTGCAGGAGGGTGGATACAAAAACCGGAGTTTAGGGATAAATGCAAAATCCTTCTTTACTGGTCTATATCAAGGGTACAGTAAATAAGCTTTTCACTTTTATTGAATAAAAAAGCGACCTTAACTCCCGTTTAGGTTGTTGAGGTCGCTGTGTCGTTGCTGTCTGAATTGGTGACTTGTAGCCGAAAAACAACTACTGGTCGAGCACTTTAACTTTGGCTTTAAGTTCGGCCAGTTCCTTTTTGGCTCTTTCAATTTTAAGCTCAAATTCGTGTTTAAGCTTATTGGCCTGTTTGGAGTTGGCGAAGAATCCGATATTATTTTCCCACAGCAGGATATCATCCTGGAGGTATTTCATCTTATTGGCCAAGGCGGTACGTTCCTGGCTGAGTTTACGACCGGCTTCAGGACCTGATTTGAGCATCTCTACTTTGCTCTTGAAGTCGGCGGCAGTGGCCTCCAAACGACTGAGGTCCATTTTGTCAATCAGGGCATCGATGGCTTCACGGTATTCGTTCTGTAGCTTATCCTTCATGTTAAAAGGAACATGACCAATTTCCATCCAGGTGCGTTGGAAATTTTTAAGTGCTTCCAGGTTCATGCTTTTCTCTGCTTTCACCTCAAACCCTTTAATGGCGGCGATAATTTCCTGTTTTTTGGTGAGGTTATCTTCTTCAAAACCATGTTGGTTTTTAAAATGCGCCGACTTGCGGTCGAAGAAAGCATCGCATGCTGCCCTGAAGCGCTTCCACACTTTATCGGAGTGTTTACGAGGCACAGGGCCAATGGTCTTCCACTCTTTTTGCAGCTGTATGATGTCGCGGGTAGCGTTTTTCCAATCGTCACTTTCGTGGTAGGATTCGGCCCGAACACAGAGATCAAGTTTGAGGTTGTAGTTGTTCAGCTGTTGGTCTTTGAGCTCGCTCAGGTATGCACGACGGGCATTGAAGAAGGTGTCGAGTTTCGATTTGAAATTTTTCCACACTTCATCATTCTGCTCTTTGGTAGCCCTGCCGATAGATTTCCAGATTTTAACCGTTTCGTTCACCTGATCGGTTTTCGTTTGCCAGGTTTTTAACGAATCCGGAGTTTCAGCGAGCAGCTCGTCGAGTTTTTCGATGAGGGCATTTTTTGCTTCGAGGTTGGCCTGTTGCTGACCCTGAAGATCTTTGTAATGGTCTTTACGGCGTTGGTTTATTTTGTCGGAAGCTCCTTTAAACCGATCCCAGAGTTCTTCTTTAACATCCCCCGGAACAGGCCCGATTTCGCGCCATTTGTCGTGGTAATGCTGTAGTAGTTTAAAGGATTTTATAATGGATTTCTCGGCCAGGAGTTCTTCTGCTTTCTCGCACAGTTCAAGTTTTTGTTCCTGGTTTTTCTTCATGTCCAGGTCGCGCAACTCTTTGTTGATACGCACTTTATCGAAGAATTTCTCCACCAAAAAGTGGTAGTTCTGCCACAGGTTACGCAGTTCGGTGGCCGGTACCATTCCGATTTCTTTCCAGGCGTCCTGCAGGTTTTTGAACTCGTCGTAGGTCTTTTTTAGTGTTTCCTCTGAGTTGATCAGGTTTTTCAGCTCTTCCAACAGGTCGAGCTTACGCTGCAAATTGAGCGTTTTTTCGTTCTCAATCTCTTCAGAATGTTTGGCTTTGGTATGTTTGTATTGCTCAAAGGCGGCTTTAAATCGCTTGTCGAGCACATCTTCAGATGCCACGAAAGCTTCTTCTTCTCCACCCTCGGCAATAAAATCGTGGTGTTCCTTTTCGTGCTCTTCTTTAACGATTTTACGGTAAGCCGAATTTATTTTCGTTACCTGTGCCCTCACCTGATCAAAATCACTTTCCTGAACCACATCTTCCAGCAGTTCAACCAGTTCGAGTTTGTTAAGCTCCTCGTAGTCGACTTCCTCACCGGTATAGTCGAGGTATTCTTCCACTGCTGTAGGTAAGCCCCTGAGCAGTTTCACGATAAGCTTTTTCTCGGCTGTGCTGATTTGGTGCACCGGCTTTTCTACTGTTTTTACAGGCGGTTCTTCCTGTTTTACTTCAACGCTTTCAGCAGGCGCAGTGGCCTCATCTTGCAGCATCTTCACAATTTCAACTTTCTCGTCAGCTGACAATTGAGGTGCGTTTTCAATGTTTTCTGTTGAACTCACGGTTACAGGGCTCTCCTCCGGTGTATTCATGTTTGGTAAAGTTTCCGGAGTTTGATCAGGTTGATTCTTGGTTTCCATTACATTTTATTATTTAAGAGTCCGATGGGCTTTTGGCTTACGGTACATAGTTATTCAAATGTGTTTTTATACAGATATTTAAAGGACAAAAATAGAAAATTACATGATTCCAAAGCATTTTTTTTCGGGTTAATTCAGCGAACTGAAACATTATGCAGCATGCAGCCTTTCAGGAACGGAAAAACCATTTTTAAATATTGTATGTCAGGTGTTTACAAACATGTCGGCGAGCGAGGGGCTTTACCGCCTCGCTGTGGTATTGCTCGCTTTCAGGGTTTGGGCTTACAGCCCTGAAAGGGCGGTATATGTGTGCGATGCGGGGCCCATCACTGGCATTACGAATAGAAGTAGTGTGACTTGAGCAATAGTTATAATGCAAATTAACTCAAGTATCGCGGGTAAGTCTATTAATTGAAAACAGATAATTAAACTATTACCATAAATAAACAGCATTGATATACTGTTAATTACAGATCCTATTCCTATTCAGAAATTCTCTCTGTGGAACTCCGTGACTTCTTCGTGCACCTCCGAGTAACAACCTATTAGCTATGCCACATGAATTAGACAAACACGCTTCATTACCCAAAAAACCTGTCGATTACCGACATCAACAGTTTTTTGTCGATAGGTTTTGGCAGGTATTCGTTACAACCAGCCGCCAGCGCTTTTTCCCTGTCGCCGGACAGTCCGAAAGCCGTTTGGGCAATAATAATGACCTCAGGGTTGAAGGCACGTATGGCTTTGGTAGCTTCATAGCCATTAAGCTCAGGCATTTTAACATCCATCAGTACCAGGTCCACTTCGGGATGAGCGCGGCACAAGGCCACGGCTTCTGTTCCGGTGACAGCCGGAATTATTTGCTTACTAACACCTTTTAGAAAGTAGGTAAGCAACCGTTGTGAGGCCGGGTCATCTTCAGCAAGAATGATATTTAATTTTCGTGCCAAAGTGGTCAGGTTTTCATCGGCATCTACCATTTCCGCATCCTTGTTTTCCAACTTGACTTGCATAGGCAGGGTAAAATAAAATACCGATCCGTGGCTGTCGGGATGTTGATTGCTCTGTACCCAGATACGACCGCCCAACAATTGCACGTAAGCTTTGGTAATGGCAAGTCCTAGACCAGCCCCCTCATACGCTTGTGTATCGGCAATATCGGCCTGAATAAACCGCTCAAAAACAGCCTCCTGCCTGTCGTCAGGAATACCAATTCCAGTATCTCTTATGTAAAATTTCAATAGATCATTTTCTCTGCTTACCCCAATTTCAATGGTTCCTTCTTTGGTGTATTTAATGGCATTTTTCACCAGGTTGGTAAGAATAGCGAACACCTTCTCCCGATCCGTTTTTATCACTTTATCCGATCCGGCAATATCAACCTTTTTCAACAAGGCAATTCCCTTGTTTTCGGCTTCTGGTTTGAAGAAGGTATAGATGTAATCGATTTGTTCTACCACATTGGTTTCGTGCATATTTACTTTCATCTGACCAGCTTCTATTCTTGAAATATCCACTATATCGTTGATGATATTCAACATTCTGCGGCCACTTTTCTCGATGATCTCAATAAACTCCTGCTGTTCGTCTCCATCCAGGCCCGGCTGCTTAAGCAGTTCAGCAAAACCAAGAATTCCATTCATGGGGGTACGGATTTCGTGCGACATGTTGGCCAAAAAGGCCGATTTAAGCCGGTCGCTCTCCTCAGCTTTTTCCAGTGCTTTAAGGAGTTCACTTTCTGCTCTTTTTCGTTCGATCGACAAGCCAATCTGATCGGCTACAAATTCCAGAATGCCAACATCGGATTGCGTATAGGCTTTCTCATCGCTATAACTCTGCACCACGATGGCACCATTGATTCTGCCATCAGAGCGAAGCGGAACACCCAGCCAGACCTTCGAAAAGCTCCCTTTTGCAACCAGCTTTCCTTTGCTGGCGAGCTTTAATTTAAATTCCACGTCAGCCAGTAACGGCTTCCCTTTTTCAATCATGTATTTGGTCAGGGTTCGGCTTGCCGGGGCTTTATCATAGTGGTCTCTTTGATCGAAATAAATCGGGAAAGTGAGCTCATCTTTTAACTCATCATAGAAAGCAATAAAAAAGTTGGTGGTATCGATAATCTTGCCGAGTTCAACCCTGATCATTTCGTAAAAGGATTTCAAATCCATTGTGGTCACCACAGCGCGTGAGATATTGTAGATAATTTCCTGCACCTGCTCGTTACGCTTCCGCTTGGTGATGTCGTGGTTTATAGATAAACTGGCCTTCATTCCATTGTAATCAATTGGAGTGATAACAACTTCCGTCCAGTATTCAGTTCCATCTTTACGGCGCTTTTTCTCAATGGCGTTGACGTTATTTCCGGATAAAAGTTTCCCTGTCCATTTTTCGATTTCAGCATCCGCCTCGCCGAACAAGCGGATATCGGTGAGGATGTTTTTCTCAAGCAGCTCGTTTCGTGTATAACCCGTTTGGCTTTCGGCTGCGGGATTCACCTCCAGTATGCGTCCAAAATCAGCGCCGTCGAGTTTGGTAACAAACACCGCATCACCCAGTTTTTCAAACAACTGCCTGAACCGCTGTTCGCTCACGCGCATTTGTTCTTCGGCATGTTTACGTTTTGAAATGTTACGGCCAAGGATCACAAGTCCTTGTCTGCTGCCATCAGGATTGACAACGGGTACTTTGATGGTATCAAAAGTTTCCACCTCGCCCGTTATCGGGTTGGTGATCACCTCTTCCTCTCTAATCATGTTACCACTATCCCAGGCTTTTTTGTCAGACAATTCGCAACCTAAAAACACTGACCGGTAGATGGCATCAGTAAAAGCTGATAACTCAACATCCGTTTTACCCTGATATCTGACATTAGAAAGTGAGAACAAGTCGATAGCGGCTGTGTTGGCCTCCATCCAGCGCCCCTCCGCATCTTTAAAAACGATGTAATCAGGGGTTGAGTTAATGAGCGAACGCAAACGTTGCTCGTTGATACGCAGGGCTTGTTTGGCTTGCCTCCTGTTGTTGTTTACAATAATTTGCGCCACCAGCGAGCTAATGGTGCTTACAAACGCTTCCTCATCAGCATACCACACCCGCTTTTCGCCACAATGCTCAAAACAAACGATCCCTGTAAGTTCGCCTTCCACATGAAATCCGGCATCAAGCATTGAAATCAGGTTGTTGGTTTGCTTTAATACAGACAGATATTTTCGTGTGTTTGGATCGGTTGATATATCACTCACATACAGTCTGTTTTCGCGCTCAATATACTCAAAATAATCTGGCATCTCATTACGATCCAAAACTTTCCCACAGGTATTAACACCCTCAGTTAGGCTGTATTTCGTTATGCATTCCAGTTTCGACCTATCGGGATTAAACATCCATACCCCAACACATTCCGTTTCAATGGCCTCGGCTGCAATTTCCGATAACCGTTCCAGTGCTTTGTGCATGTCACTCGAAATAATCAGCTCGTCGGTGGCGATCCGCGAAATGGCATTACGTTGTTTATCAGCCCGATGACGTGCGCGATTTAATTCAGCTTCGGTTTGTTTCTTCAAGGTGATATCATGTGAAACAGAGAGGATTCCTTTTTTTCCGTCAGGAAGTACAATCAGCGACTCTTTAAGTTCGAGATAGCAAATGGTACCATCCTTTTTTATATTTTTTACTTCATGATGAAGCAACTCCCCCAGTTCCATCAGATGGATGTGGTTTGCGACATTTTTCGAGTTTTTATCATCGGCAATAATACCTATATGCTGTCCGATGAGCTCATTGCTGCTGTATTGCACCGACCTGCAGAACGAGTCGTTGGCATCAATAATATATCCGGAAAGGTCGATCAGCAAGATACCGCTTGGCGATAAGTCGAATAAGGTTCGGTAGCGCTGTTCATTCTCGAATAACTTGCTTCGCGTTATGTTTAGCACGGTAATATCACGAATAAAGGTGAAGCATCGGTTCCCTTTTGGGTAGAACTGGGTACTGATCTCAACATCGAAAACAGAACCATCCTTTTTTCTGTGTCTTGATTCAAACCTGAGTTCACCCTGCTTCACAATGGTCGAGATCCGGCTAATCACCTCATCTTCTGTTTCAACCGCCTCCAGGTCGGCAATTTTCATGCGGGTAAGTTCCTCGTTGGTATAACCGGTCATCTGGCACAAGGTATCATTCACTTCTAAGAGATTCCCTTTCAGGTCGGACACCCAAAACCCTTCCAGGCTGGAGTTCATAATGGTTTCCAGTCGGTGTTTGGATTCAACAAGCTCCTGATCAGCCGTGGTAAGCTCTTCGATTTTAAGCGAAAGCATGACATTGGCTTCCTGCAATTCCTGTGTTCTTTCGTCTACTTTCGCTTCTACAAGTTTTTTCTCTTTGCGCAATAGGTCTTCCGTGTCCTTCAGCCTCAACAGCACCTTGATTTGAGCAATGTACTCGGAAGTATCGTACGGCTTCGACAAAAAGGCGTCAGCGCCGGCCTCCAGGCCTTTTGCCCTACTCAAAGTATCGGTTTTGCGGGCAGTAACCAACAAAATGAGAGTGTTTTTCGTTTGCGGATTGGATTTCAGGCTGCTGCAAACCAGGTATCCATCCATTCCCGGCATCACGATGTCGAGCAAAATAATATCGGGCTGACGGACAACAGCCTTCTCAATGCCCTCTGCTCCCGACAAGGCTGTGATGATTTCACAATCCGGCATAAATGACTTTAAAACCGCCTCATGTGTGATGAGGTTTTCAGGTTGGTCGTCGATAATCAGGAACTTTTTCATGTGTTCAACTGCTGATTAATGAGCTTAGAGCCTATGGAATTTAACAACACTTCGGTATAGCTGGAAGATGGGTGCAAATTACAAATTAATTCTGAACGAAGGCTTTTCCTTAGTAAAAATTTGATATGCACTCCATTGCTTAGTTAAGCCGTGCTCCTTTTCTGAACCAGAAACGCGCTTGGTGTCAATCCTGTAGTTTCCTTAAAGACCCTGTAAAAGGTGGACCGCGAATTAAATCCGGATTGGCTGATGACAGAGTCTATGACGTGATTGTCAGGGATTTCCGCCAAAAGCAATTTACTTTTTTCGATGCGTTGGCTATTGATGAAATGATAGAAGTTGCTGAATCCATTGTCTTTTATCAACTGGCTAAGCTGACTTCCCTGGATATTTAAAGCTCTGGCCGCTTCATCAAGCGAGATGTCCGGAATAAGAAACAGCTCCTTTTCGGCAAATTGCAGCAGCACCCTACTGTTTTCACTATTTTGCAAATCAACCAAATGATGATTCTCTCTTTGGCGCTCAAAAAGTGGGGCAAGATCCTTTTGCATCAAGGCATGAATGATAAAAAAGAAGGCAAACAACAGCTGATAAACAAAGGCCAGGAAAAACATGAAGGTAAATTGATAAATGCCCAGCAAAGCAAAACCCTCAAAAAACCCCTGAAACAACACAATGACCACCACCCACTTGATCCATAGCGCGTTATAGTACGACATGAGCGAATCGTTGTTTTTAATGGCCGCAAGGTATTTATGGTATATCCTAAAGACCAAAACGGAGTACACAATGGTTTGTCCGAAGGATATAACACGGCTGGTAACAGCTAAAATATTGTGATACAAATTGTTATTCCAAATCATCCTCACTGTCGACTTGAGTGCTTCACCGCTTTGCCCGGCAATTTCATGTGCATGACCGGGAACAACCACCAAAGTTAGAACCAAACTGAAGATGGTGGGGAGAAAATGCCACCAATCGACTCGTTGCAAACCCTTGTCGGCGTGGGATAATTTCAGTAAATACAAATAGGTTAGTGGCAGCAAGGTTACTTTTACTGCTCCCGTTAAATAAGCTGACCACCAGATATCCATGTGGAACATAAGCAAAGCAGGTCCGAGCGAAAGTACAGCCTTTAAAAACATGGACCAATACATATACGCCAACCCCTTGCGATGTTGGATCTTACTGACCAGAAAAAGCAGAACGGCAAAGGTTAGATTGACAATAAGTAATACCGCAAAAAAATAGGCTGCTTTTGAATTCATGTATTCAAACAATTTCCAACAAAATTGAAACATTCTTCGGCATAAAACAACCCGAATCGTTTAAAATTTTTAAATGATATAAAAATGCACCCTAATAAGTGCCCGTCAAACAGAATGAAAAACAGGTAAACAGATTGGTTAATAAATATTTAATTGCCGCAGAATCAATACTTGTTGCTAGTGGCAACTTTTTGTAAAAACGCATATGCTAGATTATCGCGTAAAAATGGTAAATATTAATTCCTGGGGGATTTGGCTTCGCCGAACTCACGTTTCTCTCAGCCTTAGGCGGATTCGACATGACAATTCTGTGCTTTGTTCCGTGGTAATCCGATCATTTACAGTAAATTAAAGACAAAAAAAATGACAAGAAAAATTAATGAGACATTAAAAACCTCCAATGGGACATGCAAAAATTGTATTAAAGGCAGCCATTGTTTTATTTTGTAAGCCTAATCACAAAAAAATGAATGCGATCAAAAGACCATTCCCTGCCTTGTTTTACACTCTACTCATTGTTTGTGTTTCAGTGGCACTCACCACCTGCAAAACCGACAAAAAAGCTCAATCGATGAACCAACCCGACATCCAAAGTCTTAAAGGTAAAAAGCTTGGGCTTCCGGCTGCGCTACCCCCATTTAATCCAGAAAAAGACATTCCGGAGGCTCCCGACTACGCAAAAACAGCGTGCTGGGTTAGCCGGCCCTCTTCCGACACAGGCACTTTGTTGTCGGTAGATGTTTTTTGGGTTTACCCGACCGTTCTTTCCGATAGCACAACCTATTTAATGGACATACGCGACCCTGTTCTACGTCAAAAAGCGGAATGGACACTGGTAGAGCAAGCCAGCATTTTTGATAAACAAGCCAACATCTACGCCCCTTTTTACAGACAAAACAATGTAAAAATAAATCCAGTCATGCTCACTGAGGCCAGACCCATTTTTGAATTGGGTCAACAAGACCTCATCGCAGCATTCGACTATTTCATGCAACATTTCAACAAAGGAGAAAGGCCGATTATCCTGGCTGCTCACAGTCAGGGCTCTGTGAGGGTGGTTGAATTATCAAAAGCAGGAAAACTACTATCCGGAAGTCCTGAACTTAGTGCAAAACTAATCGCAGCTTATGTCATCGGGTATTCCATAACTCCCGCAGACCTCAAAGCAAATCCGTTGATAAAAATAAGTGAACAGGCCACCGAAACAGGTTGTTTTATTACCTACAACACCGTGTCAGACGAAAAAGGCAAAGAAAACCAGGCTCCCACTGTCAGGCCGGAATCCTTTGTTGTCAATCCACTAACCTGGAAAACAGACACCACGTTTGCTCCTGCCTCCCTCAACATCGAAGCGGTGTTTTTCAGACACGATGATCCGGCACATCCTGTCAGGTATCCACATTTTGCCTCAGCTCAGAAAAAGGGGAATGCTCTTGTTATCAAAGATATCGCAAACATCAGGGAACTGGCGGCTACCAGCCCGACCTTTCCTGAAGGAGTATACCACATGTACGATTATGCCATTTTCTACGAAAACCTTCGGGAAAATGTAAGTGAGAGAATATCGGCTTACGAAAATAAATAATATAATTAAAATCAGAAACTTATGAAATATTCAGACCAACTATCCGGAACCCTCCTAAACCGAAAAATCGCTATGTTATTGGTTTTTCTATTTACCAGCTTCATCTGGTTGGCTCCAGGCTGTACAACGGATAACGGAGAGCATGAACCCAACACGCAGGTAGACTACAACAATTCGGAAAACTGGGTTAGTTTGCCCTCGTCAACAAAAAGCGTTGATGTTTTTTACGTGTATCCAACGGTGAGTGCTAATCCAAGTGGATCGATGGATATCGCAGACGCCACCGAACGGGCTTTAGCTGTCGGGGTTTTTAAAGCACAAGCCAGTGTTTTTGAGCCTCACGCCAACGTGTTTGCACCTTATTACCGACAAATGTCGACAAAAGTAGATATGTCGGGAGGCGGTCTGGCCACCGACACCAAAGAATTTAAACAAGGGGCAATAGATGTCAGTGAAGCCTTTGCGTATTACCTGGAAAACTACAACCAGGGACGCCCCTTCATCATCGCAGGACACAGCCAGGGAACAATGGCCTTAATTGAATTGATAAAAAACCGCTTCGGCACAGACGAGGAACTACGCTCACGACTGGTAGCCGCCTACCTGATTGGTTACACGGTAACCGATTCAGATCTGATGCTGGCCGGACTCACCGCAGCACAGGAAGCTGATGATGTGGGGATAGTTATTACCTACAACACCCAATCAGTAACCTCAGCAGGTGGCCCTATGCTCATGCCCGGAGCACATTGTATCAATCCCCTCAACTGGAGGACAGACAGCACTTACGCCGACTCAACAGAAAACCTGGGAGCAGTATTCTTCAACGATGAAACAGGTGAACTACTCAGAGAAGAGCCAAATTATTGCGGAGCACAGATCAACCTGGTAACAGAAGCACTCACTACCACCATCCCCGAAGGCGAGCACCTCGACATTGGCAATTATAGCGATGGTGTTTATCATCGATACGATTATGCTTTTTGGTACCGCAACCTGGAAAAAAATGCAGGTGACAGAATTGATGCATTTTTCAGAAAAAAGCGACCAATACCATAACTCATCCTTAGTGTAAGATAGAAGGCAACACCATGTCAAGGTGATTCTATTGGCGCTTAACTAAGGATTGCATACCAACCTCTTTAATGCGAATAGGAACCCTTAATTGATAATTCACTACCTTTGGCTCACCACAACAATTAGTTTTACTATTAACACATCGTTGCAGGTGGTTTAATATGAATACCGAAAAAACATACTGAAGCCATGAAACCAAAGGAGCTGATAGAAAAGTGGGTTGAATTATTTAACCTGGGGGACGCCGAAGAGATAGGCGCTTTGTATCACGAGAACGCCATCAACCACCAGGTTGCAGACGACCCTGTTATCGGCCGCGAGGCTATAATAAACATGTTCAGAATTGAATTTAAGCAAGCTGAAATGGTTTGCCTTGTAGAACATATTTTCGAGGATGGAGAATGGGCCATACTCGAATGGAAAGATCCGCTTGGCTTGCGGGGCTGCGGTTTCTTTCATGTACAAGATGGAAAAATAAAATTTCAGCGCGGCTATTGGGACAAACTGTCTTTTCTAAGGCAACACAACCTGCCCCTGCCAAAAAAATGAAATAACCGCCCTGGTTTACTTTTTTGGATAAAATTACGGATTGGGGAGAGGGAGAAACCCAATTGTTTAAAAAATTTTTATTTATACAACTACTCGAAATAACCCTCCCCCCACCTGTCCTTAAAAAAAAGCCGTAGCTTTGACACACAAATGCGGATAGCATAACATTACATTATGGCAGGAAACACTTTTGGCAGAATATTACAGCTCACCACTTTCGGTGAATCGCATGGCAAGGCTATCGGGGGAGTTTTGGATGGTTTCCCATCGGGAATCCTTATCGATTTCGAACTTGTCGACCGCGAGCTGAAGCGACGACGACCCGGACAGTCGAAGTGGGTGAGCAGCCGCCACGAAGCAGATGAAGTTGAGTTTTTGTCGGGGATTTATCAGGGGCGGAGTCTGGGCACACCCATCGCGTTCATGATCCGCAACAAGGATCAAAACCCGGCCGACTACCACCACCTGGAGAACGTGTACCGTCCATCTCATGCCGACTTCACCTATCAGATGAAATATGGATTTCGCGATCACCGTGGCGGCGGTCGTGCCTCTGCCCGCGAAACCATAGCGCGGGTGGTGGCAGGTGCACTGGCCAAGCAAATCCTATCGACAGAAAAGATAGCTGTAACGGCTTATGTTAACCGTATTGGCTCCGTTGTCGTCGAAAAATCATACCAGAAGCTCAACCTCTCCGACACTGAAAAATCGCCTTTGCGCTGTCCCGACGCACAGCGTGCCTCCGCCATGGAAGAGGCCATTTCACTAGCCGCTGCACAGGGAGAAACCCTTGGCGGTGAAATCACGTGTGTGATAACCGGCGTGCCTGTTGGTTTGGGCGAACCTGTTTTCGACAAGCTCCATGCTGATCTGGCCAAAGCCGTGATGAGCATCAATGCCGTAAAAGGTTTTGAGATTGGTTCCGGCTTTAAATCGACTTCCATGACCGGATCGCAACACAACGACCTGTTTTACAGCGACAAAAAAGAAGTACATACCCGCAGTAACTTTTCAGGAGGCATCCAGGGGGGCATCTCAAACGGCGAAGACATTTATTTCAGGGTGGCCTTTAAACCTGTGGCCACATTGATGAAACCACAACACTCCATCGACAAGGAAGGCCATGAAGCGGTGATCATCGGAAAAGGCCGTCACGATGTCACGGTAGTACCCAGAGCTGTACCTATTGTTGAAGCCATGGCCGCTCTGGTGCTTGCCGATCACTGGCTATTGAGCCGTGGCCGACGTATCAATGGTTAATTTTCCCGCTCGATGTTGTAGCTGTACAACAATTTTCCATCGCTATCGAAGAATGACACCTGAAGCAGGCGTTCAGCTTGCGTTCCGGTAACGTTCACCAAACAAAAATTGCGTTGTGATATCACCGATTCAGGGAGACGAAGTGTGTTTTTTTGTTTGAGTGCATTTTTATTTGGTCCGGAATTTAAGGGAGATGAGGTGATATCCCAGATGGTAGGCTTACCTTCTGCTTTCAGCACCGAAATCTCTGAATAATGTACATCTCCGGTCAAAAACACCACATTTTGGATATTTTCATCGTAAATAAACTTGATAATCCGCTCACGTTCTTTGTCGAAACCGTAGTTCGTATAGGATTCATATACCCCTGAATCGTTTAAAAATTGTCCGCCGAGCACCACAAATTTAAAGGTAGCATAACTTGCGGCCAGGTTATCGAACAGCCACTGTAACTGGGCTTCACCTAACTGGGTCTTTTCGCCGGTTAATCGGTTGTTTGGTGCGCGGTAGGTTCTGTTGTCGAGCAGAAAAAAGTCGCAATCGCTCCACTGAAACGCTGTGATTGCTCCTTTTAATTCTCCCACGCCATAACCTGGATTAGCCCAAAAAAGGCCAAAAGCCCGGAGTGTTTCATTTTGATTCCAGAACCCCCTATCGCTGTCGTTAGGGCCGAAATCATGGTCATCAAGAATCGCATAATGGTGGGTAGAAGCTAAAAATTCCTGCATCTCAGGCAACGATCGTGTATGGGTGTATCGGTGCATAATACCGGTACGGCTGTTCCAGTCGGGCTCGCGCAGGTATATGTTATCACCCAGCCAAAGCATGAAATCAGGCTGCACCTCTTTCATACTGTTAAATATCTGATATCCACCTCCGTAACCATTTCCGGGTCTGTCGTAACGTTTTTCGTTAATGTAAGTACCACTGCCCATGGCAAACCCGAAATCAGGTGGTTCAGTCCGCCATTTCCAAAGCGGCTGTGTAGAAAACTGCGTGGGGTAAGGCAGCAAAACAGGCTGATTATCAATAAACACTTCGTATTGGTAAGTGTTGCCCGGCTCTAAGGTGTCGGCAACGAGCAAGGCAGTAAAACCTTCTTGTTTTTGGGTGAAAAACACCTCAGTAAAATGCGAAGAATCAGGGTAGCTAATCGGCCAATAGCAAAGAAAGACCTCTGCCTGAGCGTCTGTCTGCACCCAAATAGCGACCTCTTTCATCTCACTGTAACCCAGCATCGGACCTGATTTCAAATGTGCATTTTGCGCTAAAACGTTGCTGCTGATCAGGGCAAACAACAGAAAAAACATGGTGTTTTTCATCTTCTAATTATAATATTTCAATCTGATTTCAACATGGTGGAGGTAATCTGGTTAGTCCCATCGGTGGGCGCAGGCTGCAATTGTAACACGTCGGCCATGAGGCTGTACAAATCGACATTGGCAAAGGGCTGTGGACGAAAATTCTCTTTAAAAGCAGGGCCGGCGGCATAAAAGATGGCATGCATGTCGGTATTTTTATTGTCGTAGCCATGCGTACCGAGCTCACTCCCGATGCGCCACGACCAGTAGGCACTATAGCCTGAATCGGCTTCTACCGTGAGATCTTGTGTTCTGACGTTTGAGCCGTAATGCAACCGGACAGGGAGGCTGTCGCGGTGGTAGGTTTTAATATGTGGAGCTGACTTTAACGCCTGATAAACCTGTTGGAGATAATCCGGTTTGACTTTAAGATTCCATACGGGATTGCCGCCATTGATCACCACAATCATTGATGTATCAACCACCTCATCCAAAATCACTTGCCTTTCAGGAGACAACTCCCCCATGCCGTGATCGGAGGTAACAATGAAATTGATGTCGCTAAACTGTGGCAGTTGACGCATGCGTGTAAAAAACATTGAAAGATATTGATCAAGTGTCTCAATCATTTCAACAGTTTCCTCACTGTTTGGACCGGCATCGTGCCCTACCCCATCAGGCTCATGAAAATACCACATAATAAGCTGCGGACGTTGATCTTCGGGAAGTTGCAACCAGTTAAAAACTGAATCGATGCGGGCTTCAAACGACAGATCCTGGTTGTATATATTCCAATAAGTCGGGGTCATGTTCTGAACCGGAGCTTCTGACCCTACCCAGAACAAGGTGGCTGTTGTTAATCCTTGTTTTCGGGCCGAATTCCAAATGGGTTCACCGCCATAAAACTCTCCTGAAGTAACAGCCATACGATCGTACAGGGCATAGGATTTATCCAGGTCGGGAGCATAAAAATTATTCATCACAATGCCGTGGTGATCGGGATACAATCCTGTGGCCATGCTGTAATGGTTGGGGAAAGTTTTGGTAGGATAAGAAGGAATAATATTTGTTTTTACGCCCACCTCTGCAAGCGAATCCAAGGTTGGAGTATAGGCCTTATCGGGATAATCCCACCTGAACCCATCGAGAGATAATACAACAAGGGTTGGCTTGGTCTCAACCAAAGAACGGTCACATCGTACAAAAACAAAAGTAAGTGATAGAAAAAGAACTAAAGTAAAAAATGGTTTAAGCATATAAATGGTAGCAAATAAAAAAACGAACCAGTTATTCAAAGAAAAAAAAAGCCTTCATTGCTGAAGGCTTTTTTTACCATAAAGTCAATTATTTGATATTCAACAGAATTCCAAAGTTATAGGTTCTGGGAAGTCCTAAATAAACTTCGGCTGACATAGCTGTATGTGAATACTCTTTGTCTGGGCCGTAATAACCGTTGTAAGGGCTATTGTCGGTAGCATCCTGAATATAAACCTGATCTAGCAAGTTAAACACGTGAGCAAAGATCTGAACACCAACTTTTCCTTTCAAAGGAAGGTCGTATGAAGCATGCAGGTCGAAGATATTGTATGAAGGGGTTTTCCATACCTGCGCTTTGTCGGTTTCATCAGTTCTGGTAAATGGATCCCAGTCGGCGTAGTAATCTGCATAGAACTTACCAATAGCTTGCA
Source organism: Bacteroidales bacterium UBA6244 (assembly GCA_002440885.1). Taxonomy (GTDB): domain Bacteria; phylum Bacteroidota; class Bacteroidia; order Bacteroidales; family F082; genus UBA6244. The sequence continues at coordinate 17,673 of DJVY01000156.1, read as the reverse complement.
ATCTCAAGCCTTTGATGGGTAATAAGGTTAATCCGTAAATAAGCTGGGTTTGAGGAGCATCCCCTACTTTCAAGTCTTTTACGTAGTAGTCATAAGTTATTTCAACATCCGGATTGCTGTAATCCTTGTATGTACCGCTTACGTTGTCGGTATATTTCCATCCGTTAACTGATCCGGCCAATAAGATGCTTAGCCATTTGGTTGCCTGATAGTTAGCTTCTAACTCGAGACCCATGTGTTGTTGGTTCATACCTGTGATAAACACGAAACCTTCTGATCCATCAGGCAATTGAACTCCAATGTTTCTGGTTCTGTTGTTCCATTGGGTATAATATACGTTTGCACTCACAGCGAGGTTGGCTTTTCTCCAGTTCAAACCGGCTTCAGCTGAGGTAAAAGTTTCGTTTTTAGGATCTTTGGCCACGGTGGCATCGATATCGTTGATTACGGCGTCAAAAATCGGCACCTTAGATACATAACCTCCGTTGGCGTAAACGCTGATGGTTGGGCTCAGGTTAAAGTTAATACCTCCCTTAGCCTGATAACCGGCGATCCACTCGGTATTTGAGGATAATTCACCACCTGTATCGTCTTTTTTGAAGTGGTTCACGTAGTTGTATTTTACAGCCGAGTAGCCTACAGTGGCGTAGATACTCATAATTCCCCGTGTGTATTCTCCCTGAGCATAAGCACCCATCCAGTTAACGGTATTGGTGAAATCATAATCGAATTTGTCGCCCAAAGCTTTGTTATATTCGGCTCCGGATTCAAAATCATTCTTTTTATCAACAAAGAATTTTCCACCTAAAAGGTCACGTACTTCTCTAAAATGGTCGATAGAAGCGGTACGTCCATCAATACCAAACGAGGCGTTGAAATTCTCGCTAACAGCCCATTTCAATTTTGAGATTACGCCAACTGTCCATTGATTGTTAACAGAGTTTCTGAGGATACCGAAAGCTGTGTCGCTTTTGGTGTTGTTGGCGATGGTAGCATTCCAGTCAGCAGTTCTGCTTGGGCCTGAATAATCCCATTTAATGCTACCGGCTGTACCTGATCCACCACCTTTACCACCTGAGTAATAAGCTGATGTGAACAGTGAAATCTTGTCGTTAAACTGAGCGTACCAGTTTAAGTTGGCCAATGGTTTGTGGAAATAATTTTCTCTTTCGTTAATAAAATCAGTGCTGTAACGGCTGTGTACTGAACCGTTGTAATACATCTGACCAGTGTAGGATGGATTTACAGCACCCCAGTTTTCGTTGTATTCGCGGCCAGCCCATGACTGTGGGAATTTGTCAAGTGCTTCCTGTACGTAATCCAGTTTATCTTTGGCATACTCCTGATCATAAGCAGCAGCATTTTGTTTGTAAAGGTTTTGTCCGTGTTTCTGAGGAGCACCCATGGCATACAATTCTAAGCGGTGTTTTGCGCTGATGTTGTAGCTTGCGCCAAAATAATAAGCCCAGGCATCTGTCCAGGTTTTGTCAATAACTCCATCACCGGTTTTTCTAACCACTGCGGCGCTTACGGCATATTTACCATCAATTAATCCGGTATTACCATAAACAGTAGTTTTCAGGAAGTTTCCACTGCCGTATTCTTGTTTAAATTTAATACCACCGTCTTGGGCAGCAGGGCTGGTAATAACGTTCATTGTACCTCCGATAGAAGGAGTGGCTAAGTTAACAGCGCTCAAACCTCTCTGCATCTGAATGGAAGAAGTAGCGTCACCGATTCCGTCCCAGTTCGACCAGTAAACCCAGCCATTTTCCATGTCGTTAACAGGGATACCGTTAATCATGATGGCTACGTTGTTTTGGTTAAAACCTCTCACGTTGATACGAGCATCGCCTGAACCACCACCTTGCATGGTTGAATAGACGTTAGGAGTTACGTTCATCACCAAGGGAATGTCCTGTGATCCCAACATTTCTTCAATTTGCTTGCTGTCGAGATTCGAAACAGCCACAGGGGTTTTTCTTTCGGTTGCCCTGTCGGCCATAATTTCAATACCGGCCAAACCAATAGCACTGGGTGAAAGTAACACCAATACTTCAGCTGGTTTGTTGGCAGCAACAGTTACGTCAACAGTTTTGTCAAGATAACCTACGTAACTGATTCTGAGCTGATAACTCCCTTCTGCCAAAGAAAGGCTGAATTTACCGTTCACATCGGTAGTTGTCCCGACAGTTTTATCACTTGGCACGGTAATAGTTGCCCCGATCAGGGTTTCGTTGCTGTCGGCATCTCGTACCACCCCTTTAACAACACCCTGTGCTAAAGTTGCCCCTGCAAAAAATACAGTCAGCATTAAAGTTAGAAGTAAATTTTTTCTTTTCATAAGTAACGTTTTTTGGTTAATCCAATTGTTTAAAATTTTGAGTAAAAATATCCAATCCAACCTAAGTTCGTATTAAGCCATTATTAATAATTATTAACATTTCTTACCGTTTTTTACATTAAATCTTAAAAATAGAATTACATATTATTGTAAACCAATCATGTAACGAAATTTAAATGTTAATAAGTTTTTTACTCTGGTCAGGCAACCACAGGCAGGGTTAAAACTGAAGCTTTAACATCACATCAAAAGTGCGACCAAACGACCAGAACCCGCTTACCGATGACAGGTCATGGTTCGCACCATCAACAGCGTAAACCAGGTGTATGTCGTTGAACACGTTGTTTACATTGAACTGTATTTGCAGCGGCGTACCGAGCACTTTTCCATGATAAGTGGCAAACACATTGACGGTTTGAAAAGCAGGTATCTTGTATGGTTGACTTCTGTCGGCTGGGTTATCGCGGGTAACCGGATCGAACATGGCGTAGAATTCGTTGTAATACACCCACTCGGCCTTCACCTCGAACAGTTTTAACACCCTCAATGTCATATGAGCGCCTACTTGTTGCTGAGCAGTTCCACCTACTTTCAGATTTTTAGCCATCACCATAATGGTGTCTGTAACTACGTTGTCGTTGTTTAGTAACGTGGCCTGGATATCATTTTTCCATCGGTAATCTCCAACAGAAGCCAGTATGCCGACCTGTGCACTTTTCCCCAACCGGTAATCCAGTGTAGCTTCAACCCCCATGTGAACGGCATGCAGACCGTTTACCATAGCCCTCGACTGTTGGTTGTCCTCGAGCTGCACATACTCATTCGACAACATGGACACATTGCCCCAGTCGGTGTAAAAACCGTTTAGCTCTGCTTTCAATTTTCTGGAATTGTAACGGTATCCCAGCTCAAAAGTGCTGATATGCTCGTTTTTAATGTTGCTGACAGGGACATTGGTAAAATTTCCAAAAACATACTTATAATAAGGTGCACGTGAAAGGAAAGCCGTATTGGCATACAGTTGATGGGCTATATAAAAGGTATAGGACAAACCTCCTCTGATATCAAATCCTGCTCTGTTCACGACTTCGCTTTTTTGATTCGCCACATAGTTATACCTGTCGATACGCTGATAGGTATTGGCATTCAATCCGATAGCAAAAAAAGCATTCACCGATTCACCGTTAAAAGCCGCTTTGGCGAATACATTGCCAAAATGCACCAATGCGCTGTTATCCACTTTAATGATGTCGCCCGGATATTTGAGCTGATCGCGACCAGCCACGCCATCAACAGCCCAGGCGTAATCATCGATGAAAAAGCGCCCTCCCATCAAATCGGTTAATTTCTCTCTGACATCTGATTTGAAATAGCGGTAATGAAATCCTGCAGTAAGCAACCAATGCTCAGTAAGTTGGTGACGTAAAGTCGACATCAGCCCTGTTTGGATATGGCTGGCCAAAAAGTGTGTCGCTGCACGAACAGAATATCCGCTCACCGAGTCTCCGTTGGCTAACCGGTAATAGGAAGTGTTGCCGGCATTTTCATCGTAAATCGTAGTCCAATCAATTTGCCCCGAAGAATTGCGGTATTCAAAAATGGATGGCGCATAATTGAAACTTTCTGACCACTTGCCGCCACCGTTGCCGACGGAAATATAAAAGGCACTCGCCCAAATTGTTCTGCTGTTGGCTGTGTAATAGTGGTTTAAACTTAAAAACGGCTTATGATAGAAATTCTCAGAAGCATTTTTAATTTCGCCATTTAAACCACCCCAATCTTTGTTGTACAGGTTGCCATAGTATCGGTGCTCTTCGTCAGTAATTTTTATCGTTCGCTGACCATGGTATTCAGGTGTCCCCAATAAAGTGATGGTCAGTTTGCTTTTTTCGGACAAGGTTTTGTTCATGGCAAGGAAATAGGACCATGCATTAACGTAAGTGGCATCAATGTAACCTGGTCCACTTAACCTGCTGCCTCTGAAGGCCACATTCCACCCGTTTTTCATCACCCCGGAATTAACTTCAAAAGCCAACTGCTGGTTTCCATAAGAAGTGACCCCGTAACTTAGGGCATAGGATGAGGAGTCAGATGGAGAGGTGGTTACAATATTTAAACTTCCTCCCACAGCGTTGATGGCCGCATTGGAAACCCCCGGTCCTTTTTGGATCTGGATTTCAGCCATCGCCTTGCTCAGTCCGAGCCAGTTATTCCAGTAAACCAGACCGTTTTCGACGCTGCTGATGGGTATGCCATTTAATAGTATACCGATATTTTCCTGGTTAAACCCCCTGATGGACATCACAGCGTCGCCGCTTCCACCACCGGTTCTGGAACTGTAAACTCCGGGGACCGTGTTCATAACCAGTGGCAAAGGTCTGTCGCCAAGTTCAGTCTGCAAGGTAACCGAGCTGATGGTGGCGATGGTAACGGGTGTTGTTGTTTCGGTGACAAGACCACCCGAAATGGTTATTTCATCTAAATCAATAGGAAAAGGTCTGAGCTGAATGTCGCCTAAGCGAACTGTATCACTGTGGAGTGAAAAACCCGACTCAAAAGGATGATAACCAACATGCACCAGTGCCAGTAATGCTTTTTCTCCGTGTGCATTAAGACTAAAAAAACCAATGTCATCGGACAGTGTGCCCTCTGCACTACCTTTTAGGGTTACCTGAACATTTCTTAAAGGCTTTTGTGTTTCGCCATCCAGAACATATCCAACAATAACGGACTGCGAAAACATCATAAAATAACTGAAAACAAGCAATGTAAATAAACCAATCTTTTTCATTTGTATTGAATTTAAAATAAAAAACCCTGACAGGCATTCAGGGCAGATTGGTATAACAGACAACCACAACAAGGCTCACCGCAAGCGGCACACTTGTTTACGAAAACACCCAAAAGTAGGAGGTCTTCGTCAATTGACTCACCATTTATTCTTCCATCCAGACTTTACTGTCGGCTCCGGAATTTCACCGGGTCAGTCCCTTTTTAGGGGGAGTCGCGGACTATCACCGCCGGTCGGGAATTACACCCTGCCCTGAATAAATGTCGCGGCAAATGTATTTCGTTTTTGTTTAGCAGGGCTTGTTTATGCCACGAAAAAAGCCTCCCTCATTTCAATTTATAAGAAATCAAAATAAGGGAGGCCTGAATAAATTATGCTGGCTACATTAAACCACTGCTGATTAGCTGACTAATGTCTTGTTAGTGATTATGAATGTAATCCAACGCCGATAGGGCAGCAATAGTTCCATCGGCAACAGCTGTTGTGATTTGGCGGTATTTCTTGGCTCTGTTGTCGCCGGCAACAAATACCCCATCGATATTGGTTTTCATTAATTCATCGGCTTCCACTTCGTTCCATTGGTTAAGCTTCAGTTCGCTATCGTGAAACATGTCGGTATTGGCTTCGTAACCAATAAAAATAAACACGCCATCGATAGGACGGTGAAATACCTCCCCTGTCCTCAGGTTTTTATAGCGGATCGACTCCAGCTTGTCTGTGCCTATAAATTCTGTGATCTTCGATTCAAGAATAAAATCAATTTTGGGGTTGCTTTTGGCCTCTTCGATGGCATGTTCAAAAGCCTGAAAATGATCAAACTGATGAATAATTGTCACTTTTGAAGCGTATTTGGTAAGCGACACGGCTTCCTCAAGAGCGGAGTTGCCGCCACCTACAACAAAAATTTCCTTATCCTGAAAAAAGTCACCATCGCAGGTAGCACAATAGGAAATGCCCCGCCCCTTGAGTTGCGATTCGCCGGGAACCTGAAGCATGCGCGAACGACCTCCTGTTGCAATAATCAGTGTTTTAGCCTGATAGATTAGCTTGTCGTTTACAATTACTTCTTTCAATTCACCACCGAGGTTAATATCGGTAATCGACAAATTGGATTTTATTTCACATCCAAAGGTTTTAGCCTGCTTTTTCATGGTGGAGGCCAGCTGATAGCCCGAAGTGGATTCTACTCCCGGGTAGTTGGCCACTTCATGCGTCAACACAAGCTGTCCGCCAATCGTTCCTGTGTCAAGAATAACCGCTTTCGATTTGGCCCTGGCCAGGTATATTCCGGCAGTTAACCCTGCTGCCCCGCCGCCAATGACGATTGCATCAAATGTTTTGTGTTCCATTGAGCACTTCAATTATTTCGTTCAATTATAAACCGTGATACCTGCCTATGCTCCAAATTCTTTGTCAAGAATGGTGGTAATCTGATCTCTGTTTTGAATGCTGCTGGTAGCTGCCACCAACTCTCCGTTCTTGTAATAAACAGTGAATGGCAATCCCATGAAGCTGCGACAAGCCGGGTGATTGCGGATAACGGCGGCTTCGGGGCTGTCGAACATCATGTCTCTGAATTCAACGTGGGTGTACTCATCCTGCAACTCTTCCATGATGTCGTAAACAGGTAAACACATAGGGCCCATGCGACCGCAGCAAATCATTACATTGGTGTGATTCTTCAGCACTTCAGCGTGCTCGGCAGCCGTGGCCACATGTTTCAAATTTGTTGGTAATACCATTTCTTCTACTTTTTAAATTGTTAATGATAGGAATTTTGACTTCTCCCCTATCAGAAACTATGCCAAAGTAGTGATATTAATACGATATAGTTGAAAGAAATCGGATGAGCAGGAAGAAACACAGCTAAAAAATCAGGACAATTCAATTACCACAAGTACAATTGTTAACTTAGTCGTTTGATTATACGCAATTTATGAGAATAGCTTTGGCTTTGGGCATTGTAAATGCCATAGTGATCGATGCCATCGATACGCACTTCGCCAGAGGCATGAATAACAGTACGGCTGTCGACCATCATGCCAACATGGACAATTTCCTCTTCCTGGTTATCGAAAAACGCCAAATCGCCGGCCATGGCTTCGCTGATAAAATCGACGGAATGTCCCTGCCGCACCTGCATGGAAGAATCCCGTGGCAAGTTGATTCCTTGCAATCCAAACACCACCTGTACCAGGCCGGAACAGTCGATCCCAAAAAGAGACCGCCCTCCCCACAGGTAAGGACTCCCCAGAAACCGACGGGCATCACCCACCAATTGCTCAGCATTTAACTGCTCATCGGGTTGGCCTATTTCACCATCGATGGTATACGTTTCACCTGAAATCACCAGTTTGTTTTCACTTGCCCACGGCAACTTACTTCCCAGCAACAAGTGGATGTCAGGTCGTCCGGTGCACAATGCCCGGCCATGCAAACTTGTCAGGCAGGCAGCAGGAGACCGATTCAACGAAATAAATTCTTCCTCCGGCAACAAAGCAACCTGCCTCAAATCAACCCAACCTTCGTAATTGTCATGAACAGAAACTATTAAAAACCATGAATCCAACTTGTCGAGCACATACATCAACTCACCAAACAACAACTGGTTAGTCATTTCACTGCGGTGCGAAGGTTGCTGGCGCACGGCCAAAAGGCTTTGCATACAAATTCCGAAGGCTTTCATATAATAAATATTAGGTGCATTTTTCTTTTCATTAACTTTGTTTCCTCAAATCGAAAACCGATGAACTCAATTTTGTCAAAATTACAACATAATTATTACGAAATTTTCAAAGTAGTATTGTTTGTTTTAGCTGCCGCCATCATAGCCTGGGTAAGCCCGAAAGAAAGCATATTCAAATATGAATTTCAGGTAGGTAAACCATGGAATCACAACGATTTAATAGCTCCGTTCGATTTTTCGATCATTAAGACCGAGAAACAAATTGAGGAAGAAAAGGCCACGCTGCTAAGCACTTTTCAGCCCTATTTTAGTTTGAACAAGGAGATAACCGAGTCGGGCCTTCAGCAGTTGAAAGTGAATTTTGATTTAGCCTGGGAGCTGATGAAACAGGACCAAACCAACGAAGATTCAGCTAAAACCATCAAATTTCTTACCGGACTTTACAACAAAATTCAGGACAAAGGGGTCATCAGGTACGATCCGGTTATTGAGAACAAAGAACCCTCCTATCGCATCAAAATCATCAATGACAACGAAGTTAAAGAAGCCAGCCTTGGAGACTTTTTCGACATCCGATCAGCAATTGATTATGCTCTGATGAGAATTAAAGAAAAAAAATCGCCCGACAGCTCTATGATGCAAATGGTTATAAGTCAATCGCTTTTGCAGAATATTTTCTATGCCGAATCGAAAAGTAACCTGGAACAAAAGGAACTCCTCAAAGGCATTCTTCCCAATCAGGGTCTGGTGCAAAAGGGAGAACTCATCATCTCGACAGGCGAACTGGTAACTCCAGAAAAATACCAGGAACTTATTTCACTGAAAAACGATTACGAAAAAGATCTGGCCTCATCCGACGCCTGGATGTATGTCATTTCGGGGGTTATAGTTTTGATTTCCATGCTGTTTCTTGTTCAACTGCTGTTTATGCGTTTCGTGAAAACGGCTTTTTATGATGAACTCAAGTTTGTGGTACTGGTGTTGTTCACCCAGCTACTTTTTATTCTTTTATCCGACTTTATCTTCGAGTATTACTCCGACTGGTCGTATATGATTCCCTTTGCGCTGCTGCCCATACTTATTTCTGCTTTTCTGGATGCGGGGGCAGCCATCGTTATTTACCTTATCACACTGATTTTGATTAGCTTTTATGCCCCTAACAGCTTTGAGTTTTTCTTAACCCAAACTGTAGCCGGACTGATTGCTATTTTTTCTGTTCGAAATCTGAGTAAACGGGCTGACCTGTTCAGGGGCGTTGTTTTTGTTTTCCTGGCTTACATGGTGATTTATGTAGGGATGTTGTTGGCTCAGGAAGGCTCGTTTGAGCATTTTTCTATCCGTATGACAGGAAATCTGGCCGTAAGCGCCACCTTGATCATGCTGGCTTTCCCGTTAATTTTTCTTTACGAGAAACTCTTCGGGATTATAACCCAGCTAACGTTGCTCGAATTATCTAATACCAACAATCCGTTGTTGCGCGATCTGAGTGTAAAGGCGCCGGGCACATTTCAACATTCATTGCAGGTTGCAAATCTGGCTGCTGAAGCCTTGTACGAAATTGGAGGTGATGCGCAACTGGCGCGAACAGGAGCCCTATACCACGATATCGGGAAAATGAACAACCCTTTGTATTTCGTTGAAAACCAAACATCAGGATACAACCCCCACGACGAGTTAGGGTTCGAGGAAAGTGCACGAATTATCATCAGCCATGTACTCGACGGCATCGAAATGGCACGAAAACACCAACTACCTGAAAAAATAATCGACTTCATCCGAACACATCACGGTACCAGAAGGGTGGAATATTTCTATCGTTTAGAGAAAAAACTAAACCCGGGCATGGACATCGATCAATCGGAATTTACCTATCATGGCCCTGCTCCTTTCTCGCGCGAAACGGCTGTAGTTATGATGGCCGATTCGGTGGAAGCCGCATCACGTAGCTTGGCACAACCCGATGAACAGAAAATCAGTGACCTCGTCGATAACATCATTAAATCGCTGATGGATGACGGCCAGTTTATGAATGCCAATATAACCATGAAAGAAATCAGCTCGGTGCGCAAGGTGCTAAAAAGGAAACTGATGAACATCCATCATGCCCGCATTGCTTATCCTGATTAGTGAGCCGCTATTTCAGTGATAGCAGATAAGACTTGGTCTCAGGCCCAAGATTAAACAGAACATCCAACAAACTCAGGTCGGGATGGAAAGGTTGTGTGTCGCCAAAAACCTGATTGTATTCCGGGAATTGGCTAAAAAAAGAGGTCCTTTTTGGCGAAAGCCGATACCTTAAATCAGAGGCCGAATCTGGTGGCAAAAACTCCTGCGTAAGCCGTAGCGGCACATTGATTTTCAATGTCTTTAAAAGCAACTGGGTAAGGTTCAAATTTAGTTCCAGCAAATTGGTATAGGTTCCTTGAAAAAAAGGTTCAATCTCATCGCGGTAGTACAAAAAATAAGGAGACGCGTTGTAAGCTGAAGTGATAGCCCGCCAGTGATTTAAAAACCACAGACTTGAATTATCGATGGATACAATATGAATTGGCGTATGATTGCCCATCGGTTTCTTAACCGGAATAATGAGGTCGAGTTTTCCCTGGGGTGTAAGAATGGTGCATCTATTTCTCCAACTTTGCTTGGGATAGGTTTCCATCCGCTCAATCCACACAGTATCCGCGGTTGATTTGGCGAGCAAAGCAAAATAAGAGGCTGGTCCAAAATAGGACGAAGCCAATAGCAATTCATTGTTGGTATCCATCTGACTCATGCCATGATAATTGGTGCAAAATTAAAAAAATGCAGGCATTGAATACATTGATGGCAGGGGCTTGTTGTTTGGGCAATGGGTAAAAAAAAACGGGTGCAGATTACTTGTCTTCTGCACCCGTTGGTTTGTTGCTATTTATTTTTTAGCAATACATCGTTTATGGCTTGGATAAGGGTTTCTTTGGGCAAAGCACCTTGGGCCATTTGTGGCTGGCCTTCAACAGGACAGAACAACAAAGAGGGGATACTGCGTATGCCAAATGCTGCCGACAATTCGGTTTCTTCTTCGGTATTAATCTTATAGATATTGATTTTACCGTCGTACTCTTTCGCAAGCTCTTCAAGGATTGGAGCTACAATTTTACAAGGCTGACACCAGTCGGCGTAGAAATCGATTAAACAGGGCAGTTTTCCTTCAAAAACCCAATCTTTATTTTTTTCGTAATTAAAAACCTTTTCGTGAAAAGTCTGTTTGGTTAAATGTTCCATGATAATGAGAATAAATTTTATTGTTTTGATTCAGGAGTATTCTTAAGCAATTGTGATTCTATAATTTGAATGTACTGATCTTTTGGAAGGGCTCCGGCCTGCATCATCGGCTGTCCCACTTTGGGAGCAAATAACACAGAAGGGATGCTGCGGATACCAAAAACACCGGCCAGCTTTTTTTCTTTATCTACATCAATTTTATAAATCTTCACTTTGCCATCGTAGGTTTTGGCCATCTCGTCCATGATGGGAGCAACCATTTTGCAAGGCTTGCACCAGTCGGCGTAAAAGTCAATAACACAGGGCAATTCGCCTTCATACACCCACTCCTGCGGATTTTTTTCAAAATTCCACACTTTTTCAAGAAAAGTTTCATAGGTAAGATACTCAGGTGCCATTTCAGAGTCGCTCGCTTTGTTATCGCTGACAAGCTCGGAGGATTTGTTGTCTTCACTGCCGGTGATGCTGCTACAGCTCATCAGGGGCAACGAAAGGGCTAAAGCCAGAATAAGAATGATTTTGTTCATATTAATTGTTAATGGTTATTATTTCATTAAAACGGGGGCAAAGATAACATTATTTGTATCACATTAGTATCACTTTCGTATCTTTGCATCAATTCCCGTTCCAAAGTTTAAACGGGTACAAAGTTGGTTAATTTTATGGGACTAAACGCTGATAACATAAGGAAGTCGACAATTTTATTAAAAAAATTTGATGTATTATTCCCGGATGACGCATCCTGTATGGCTTTGCTGGCAGAACTAAAATGGAAAGAGGGCTTTGTTTGCAAGCACTGTGGGCATCACAACTGGTGTCACGGAAAGGGCGATGCTTCAAGGCGATGCACCAAATGTAAGCATGAGGAATCGGCTACGGCGCATACTGTTTTTCACCATTGCCGCTTTTCGCTGAAAAAAGCGATCGAGTTGTCGCTGCTTACCTGTCATGTACCTGACATCTCGTCATACGAGCTCAGCCGACAGTTAACTATGCGCCATATGACCTGCTACAATTTTCAAAAGAAACTACTAAGCTGTCAGCAGGGAAAACCTGAGAACGCCCTTTTTTCGGAGTTACTTACTGAAATCAATCGCCAAATTCAGGAGCTTGACTAGAGCCTCGGAATAAAAAAAAGCGACCCTAAGAAAGAGTCGCTTTTTTTTATTTATGGTATTTGTCCTTATTGAAGAACAATTTTGCGATCGGTTTTACCTTTCTCGCTGATGATGCTTAACAGGTAAACGCCCTTAGCCTGATCGCTCAGGTTGAAAGAGTTGGTGTAATTTCCATTAAAAGCACCCAGTTCTTCATCAACCACCACCTGACCATTCAGGTTGGTTAGTCTGACCTGCAATTTTCCGGCTTTCTCCACATCAAAACTGATGTTAAGCTCTCCTGTGGTTGGATTGGGGAACACCGATAAGTTTTCATACACTGAAGATTCTTCGATTCCTACCCCATCGATGGTGTAAGTAAGCGACCATCCGGATTCGGTGATAAAGGCATTTGTACCCCAGGTAATAAACACTCCGTCACCAGGAATCTCAAGCGGATCAGGTAAAAGATTACCGGAATATTCGCCCATCAACTGACTGCTGGCGTTGTAGATGGTAAGTTTATCGTTTACAGCTTCCGTGTTAAAGGAATTAAATTCGATGTGGTAATTTACCCCTTCAGGATGTTGAATAAAGAAGGTACATGTTGACAGGTTGTTGTAGTTGAACGAATTGCTTCCATCAGTGATGGTACCCGAAGGGGCATCAAACACCTGTGTTCCGGAGCAATAGGTAGGCAACATGGCAGTGTATTCAATTTTAAACCCTTCACCTGTTCCTGTTGAAGAAAAAGTAACCAGCACCTCGTTTGAGGTAGAGGTGATAGCACCCGGCAAGGTTGAACCCGAGTATTCGCCCAACAAAGGAGCACTGGTAGTGGGACCGTCGTATAAACGAACCACGTCCGAAGCCGCTGTGTTAAACTGAACAAAGCTGATGCTGATTTTCGAAACAGAATCCTGTTCAGTTTGAGGAGAGATTAACCATTGTGCATTCATTCCTGCGGGATAATTTTCAATAGGTCCGCTACCATCGGTTAAACTTCCGGCTAAAAATCCCAGCTCGGTAGTACCTGTAGCGATGTACGGATAATTGGGGTCGGCAGGGTAAAAGTTACGGATCATGCCTTGCTGTTGGTTATAGCCACCCACATCCGTGAGGGTATACCAGCCATTACCTGAACCACTCCATCCAAAATTAAAATGATAGAAAGAGTTATCCTGATACCCGTCGCAAGCGAAAGCATGACCACCCTCGTTGGAACGACCTGAGTAATAGATAGGACGACCCTGGTTAAGTTCGCCCTGCACCAGACTTTCCCAACCTGCAGTGGTATAACCCGATTTTGACAGGTATTGAACCGAAGGACTGTAACCAAAATAAGTAGCCAGAGCGTACGGCACATCAGCACTATAAGCACCTGAACCATCGGGGGAGAAGCCCATATCGACACTTACGGCAGCATGATAACCGATTTCGGCAATTTCCCAGATAAATTTATTGTTGATGTTGTCTTGCATACCATCCCAATAGTAGGTAGAAGCACCGTAGTTAACTGTCTGCGTTCCGTAAGGATAGATATAATAGCTATGCTGCCCGCTTCCCTGGAGGGGATAACGCCAGTAATGCATAATCATCGACATGGCTGTAGCAACACAACCAACATACACGTGACCTCCCGGACCGGCTGCATCTTCAGGGCACATCATGTTATAAGGATTATCCTGATTCCATGTTGAGGTAAGCAACGGATCAAGGTCGCGGTCGCCTCTCGAAACGGGGGCAGTAGCATCCATGGTTTCAATTTCCTGCCACATGGCCGTGATATTGGCCTCCGGCGACAAATTGTTTTCACGAATATAGGCCACCTGCTCTACGAAGCTGTGCATAAAGCTACTGAAGTTGTCAGAATATTCATACTCAGGCACAAAACTACCGGTGTAGTTGTATCCAAGAATTGGTGTCATCACGTCATCGGCAGCCACTACAACCCAGCCTTCTTCAAAATTAATAACATAATAAGCCCCATCAACCTGATACGACTCCCTGATCGACAGGTCGTAGTAATCAACAGGAGAAGCATATTGATTTGATTGTTCGAAAAAGAAGTTTACAGCTACTTTTTCGGCTTTCGACAAGGAAATCTCTTTTGCAAAAAGACTGGCCGTTAGGGCGATAAGGACTAAAAAACTAAGTAAAACTTTTGATTTCATAAGTAAATAATTATGGTGTTAAGCAATTTCAAGGGGCAAATATAGTTTTTTAAAATAAAATGAACTTACTATTTCGCATTACTGACAAATATTATTGCAAAAAGGTTGTATACCGAAACGGAACAGGATGACAAATATTAATGTTTGTTACTATCGAACATAACTACTTCTAAACAGTTATCACTTGCCTGTTAAGAAATTAGTATAAGTAAAGACAGAAAAGGTGAGATGAATCATAGCACATGCACCAGGCCATCAGGATACACACCTAATGAATACCAAATTTTTTTCCAGATTTAGACAGTTAAAAAATTCAGGCCACCTGATTGGACATATTTTTCACACGGCATGTATAGGTTTTAAAAAAATTGTTACTTTTGCCACCTCAATTTTTAGCCCAGATGGCGGAAATGGTAGACGCGCATGGTTGAGGGCCATGTCCTCGCAAGGGGGTGCAAGTTCGATTCTTGTTCTGGGCACATATTAAAATTGAAGTTCTTAAACGCAGATTGCCCAAGTGGCGGAATTGGTAGACGCGCTACATTCAGGGTGTAGTGACCGCACGGTCGTGAAAGTTCGAGTCTTTTCTTGGGCACGACAAACCCCTTACAGCTTATAACTGTAAGGGGTTTTTTCGTTTGTAGTATTCCCCCTCTCTCCGGCGAAACTCTCCATCAGCTCCCATTAAACTCCCCCTAATCGTTCCCTCTGAGGCCAGAAACGTGAAAGCATTAGAGGATTTACAATAGAGATAACAGGAGGGCAAACCAGTTTTTGTTGCAGGTGAGCAGAATTTGGCTAACTATAATATTTCGGTATTTGGTCACTTACAAGCAAAAAAAAGCCCTCATTACTGAGAGCTTTCTGCGGTCTGGACGGGACTCGAACCCNNAACCAACTGAACTACCAAACCGTTTCTTTAATTTGTGTCAACTAAAGAGGATGCAAAAATACATGAATTTTTAATACGTGCAAGTCATTTCGCTATTTTTTAACTAAATTTTTTTAGCGATGGTTTTGTGCACTGAAAGGGCTCTTCTCAGCACTTCATTTATAGCTTTGAAATACTCGCATCAAATTGCCTGTCAGCGGGATACAACCAACGCGCCTTTTTCAGAGGTATCGTGGTAGCTTACCTTGCGATCACCTGCTACTTTTCTGATCTTGTCTTTCACCCCGTCTTTCACGCTGCCATCAACCACAATCAGTGAGGGACTCACGATCCCAAACAAGCTGTCGGTATCGATCTTCGGACTTCGCGTCACCACCAACACATCCACTTCGATGGGGTTTGTTACTGGTTGAAGGTGGCTTTTTTCTGATATCACCATCCACTTTTTTCCGGACTGGTAGTAGAAACTATACGCCGTATCGCTGTTAACACGTCCATATCCGCTGTCGCTATGCAGGGGGATGATTTGGGTTTCGCTTAACCCAAGCCGCGCCTGAGCGGCCTCTACAACGAATTTTGCTTTTTCAGGATGCCTCACCAAATAATCATCGAGTATCATACGGCTTTGGCGTCCATTGTAAAAACGAAGGGCNNGTTTGATTCCTCAGCTGGTAAACCACAGCCCCATCCTGATGCAAATGCCGCCACCTGTCGAAGGTTTCGTGCGAAATTAAAATCACGAGGACAGCCATAAATGGAAGCAGAAGTCGCCAATTGCGCTGCACAAAAAAACCAAATCCGACAAACAGTAACAGGTAAATTAAAATCACCTCACCCACAGGCAGATGCAAATCAATCAAGCCAGGATANNGGTAAAAACCTGATGAGACCGACCAGCCAATTCAACAGAAAAACCATGCCCCCAAGCGCCCATCCCAAAACAAAGGCAACCCATGGTATCCAACTCAGAAGCATAAATGCCATTCCTACCGTAAGAATGAGAAAGGAGAGCGGATAAGTGAAAAGGTTGCTGAGCCAAAACCAAGGCGGGAAAACATGAAAATAGTGGACTGCCAGAGGAAAAGTGGCCAACTGAGCGGCAAACGACAAAGCGGTAATCGCCCATACTTTATCAAGAATGGGGTCTTTGACATAAAACAAGGAGTAAATGGGCTGATACAATATCAGAATGCCGGCCACGGCCGCATACGACAATTGAAATCCGGTATGGAAAAGCAACATGGGATTGATGAGCAGCAACATCATGGCACTGAATGCCAAGGTGTTCAGGTTATCTTTACGGCGTGGGGTAAGTTGACTAAGCACAAAAACCGTCACCATGAGCCCGGCACGTTGAACAGAAGGTGAAAGTCCGGTTACGGAGGCATACATCCAGATAATCAGGATAAGCAAGGTCGATTTCACCAACCGCGTTTTGGGGCTTTTATTCAGAAATTTAAGCAGGAAATCGAATATTAAAAAAATGATCCCTACATGCAGTCCGGAAACACACAAGATATGCATCGCTCCGGCGAACACATAATTCTGACGCAGTCCGGTCTCCATAAAATCATCATTACCAAGCAAAATAGCCGCAGCAACCGCAAATTCCTCATGATACAGCCCGGCAGCGAGTAATTTGTTAGTCAGTTGTCGCCTTACTTCATAAGCATAGGCCATCCAAATATTGGATGCTTCATGGCTAACATACTGCCAGCTGCCCTCGCCCAAATACATATTGTGGGTAATGTTTTTTCTCAACAAATAGGCCTGGTAATCAAACTCATCTGGATTAAGTGGTCCGGCAACCCGTTCGACAGCTCCCCTGAAAGCAATCACATCACCATAACGGAGGCTATCCGATTCAGGTAGTCGTTGAAAATAGATTAATATCATAGGAGCGGCCTGATCATTTCCATCCAGTGTGTCGTGCAGCAGCAGTTGCGCTTCGGCTTTCACGAAATTTGGCCGCAATTCAGGGTCGTTTACAATTTTTGCGGCATAAAAGCCCGGGGCAATGTCTGTCGTGCTACAGGACTGGCCAGTTGTGGAAGAAATGAGTATGCCCAGAAAAAAGAAGGTGAATCCAAAAAGCAGCCCTTTCAGCCAATCAAGTGCCTTTCGTTTGACTTTGAACACAACAAAAGCGTAACCAGCCAGAGCCAGAATAAAACCCGACAAAATATAGTTTATCGACACCCCGGCCAAACCAGGCGTATAGGATAACGCCAGAATGCCAGCTATGTAGAACAGGACAATTCGAACAAAAGGGCGCTGCGACCAAAACATATTTCTGTAGTAGGGTTCAGCAGCCAAATTACAACTATTATTAATATGATGAATCGAATGTTGGAAAAAAGAACAATTTTGCGGAAAACGGGAAAGATTGAGCATTACACAATTGAAGTGGAGTTCTCGTTCTTACATC
>DJVY01000227.1 GCA_002440885.1 Bacteroidales bacterium UBA6244 | reverse complement strand
TTAATCAAAAAAATCAAGTAAATCACAAAAAATCATTGTTCAGACTATTTTTGGCAAACTGCATTTGCCATGTCAGCGTTAGATATAAACCGGAAACCTATGTCTGGCGTTCTTATTTATTGTTTTTGCATTAACCAGCTGTAGCCAATTGATAAATAATTCATTTTTTGATTAATACCTGTGCCAAACGAAAAATCGAATTGCAGATTTTCATTCTTTAAATAGGTAAATCCGGCATCAAAATTTGCAACAAATTCATTCATGTCGGCCACTTCTCCATAAGGTTCTAAGTAAAAACCAACTTTGTTGTTTATCTTTATCCCAAAAGCCAATGAGTAGGTCAGATCGCCCCTGTCCATTCCAAAATAATTGTAGCCAAAATTATATCCTACTCCAATATTTGTACTTAAGCTATGCGAAACACACAGTTTGTTTGAAACACCATAAGTGTAGCCTGTCACGCCAAATGATCCTGTTGGTAATACAGCTTGTGAAAGAAAAGCGATTTCCGTATTGAATCTTTCATTTTTGAGTATCTGTACCTTTGCTCCAACTTCCAAATCGCTTATTCCTTCAAAGGTTTCGTTGCCGACATTAATCATTTCAAATTGATTCAATACCCGTATTTCAATCCATTTCGTCATGCCGTAACGGGTCAAAATTGTTGGCAGCAATACTTGTCGGGTGGATGGGCGGGTATGTCCCTCATACCCTAAATGAATTCCACTCTCCAATTGCAAAGACCCTATGGGTATTGTGGTTGAGCTTTCTGTTTGGTCAGGCCTGTCGGTTATTAGTTGAGCCTTTGCTTGTACAAATATGATCGTAAATATAATTGTTATTGGTAATACCATTGTTGATTTCATTGTCTTATTTTTTTGTCCACAACATGTTGCGGTTGTTTTCTGTCGCGACAAATATAGTATTATGCTTGATGGTCAGAAGAAATCAAAAAATTGATACCTGTGTAGCCTCGTGGCTGAGTGTATTTCGATCGTATAAATCCAGGGAGTAACTTGTCTGATCAGTTGAATCTTTTCTCTATTACTTCACCTTTGGTGTTGTGCACGATCGTGCCCTCAATTAATGGGCTATCGTTCATGACATTTGGCAGTATTTCACGGATAAAACCAATCAAATTGTAATTATTCAAACGATCTGTGCTCACCCATTCTAACTCCCCTTCGGGACAGATTATCTGACTGCCGGAGTAAGTGCTTGTTGTGTAAACGAATAGAATCCAAGAGCTTGGCTGCCCTTGAAGAACAGTTTTTATGACTCCTTTAAGTTTCAAATTTTTTACATCAAACCCCGTTTCTTCCTTAACCTCTCTAACACAGGAGGTGTAAATATCTTCCTCAAAATGTGTTTTCCCTCCAACACCGGTGTACATACCTTTCATAGGTTCATTCAACCGTTTGAGCAAGAGGATTCTTTTTTTTGGTTCATCCAAAAGAAAACACACTGTACCTATTGTTATTTTCTGTTTTATCATACTCCTTTTATTGTTGATACCCCACGCCTACTCCTCATCGGGAATCTGAGGTTAACATTGCTATGCTGCGCTTCAAAATTAGCGCATTTTTTGAAAAAATATTAGTAGATCGCAGGTGAGCATTGCATTTGCTGAAAAAAAGAAGGAACTGCTGAGGAGCAGGCGCGATAATTCATTTATCACACTTTAAGATCAAAAAACAGCTTGAATCCTATACTCATTCATCAAGTTCCTGTTTCCCCAATATGCTCGGATATCTAAATAACAGGGCCTCCCCACCTCCAAAAAAACGCTTCCGTTCCCTTTACTCCGCGATTAAACTCAGGGCCATCCCTCCTCCTGCAGCCAGATGCACGGTAAGCGTGGAATTAGCATTTATTTCCAGCTCCTCAATTTCGTAGGCCGTGGGGTTGGTGTCCCAATGGGCGTCAGGGGCATCTTTGTACAAGGTGGCCTTATAGGTGAGGTCGGGGGACAAAAAGTCGAACGTGAGTGTCATATCACGCGGGTTTTCATCGGTAATAGAACCTACGAACCAATTATCGCTGCCCCGCTCCTGCCTGGCTATGGTTACAAAATCGCCAACCTCGCCGTTGAGCACCTTTGTCTGTTCCCAATTTACGGGCACCTCTTCAATAAACTGAAAGGCAGGGTGGTTTTTGTAGTTGTCGATTAAATCGGCTGCCATTTGCAACGGACTGTATATCACCACATATAAGGCGAGTTGCTGTGCCAGGGTAGTGTTCACCTGGTTATCGGGGCGGTAGGGGTCGAGTTTGATGTTGAAGATACCGGGAGTGAAGTCAATAGGTCCTGCCAGCATACGTGTAAAAGCCACGATGGGTAAGTGTTCGGGAGGATTTCCCCCATCCGATGCCCAGGCGTTAAACTCTTGCCCCCGAAGACCTTCGCGTGCTACGGCATTGGGATAAGTGCGTCGTTTGCCGGTGGCTTTTATGGGCTCGTGGGCATTAATTGCGACTTTGTATTTGGCTCCGGTTTCAAGCACTTTGTGGTAATGATTTACCATGTACTGCCCGTGGTGGTATTCACCTTTTGGTAAAATTTTCCCTACATATCCTGTTTTTACCGCATGTATCCCCAGCTTGTTCATCAACTGAAAGGCGGTGTCGAGTTGCTTGGTATAAGTTTCCGTAGCCGCTGAAGTTTCATGGTGCATAATCAGTTCAACCCCTTTTTCCTTTCCATAGCGTACCACTTCCTCCAGATCGTAATCAGGGTATGGGGTAACGAAATCGAAAACTCCTTCCCTGTCTTCAAAACCAATCCAGTGTTCCCATCCGGTGTTCCAGCCTTCAACCAACAGTCCTTTGATGTGATGTGCTGCGGCGAAATCGATCAGTTCTTTGGCATATTCCGTTGTCGCGCCATGATTTCCACTGGCGTAATCCCAGGTGCGTCGGTTCAGGTGCATGTCCCACCAAATGCCAATGTATTTCATCGGAAGAACCCACGACACATCTCCCAATACATTGGGCTCGTTCAGGTTAACGATCAAATCGGATTCGATAAGCCCGGCAGCATCGGGTGAAATCTGGATGGTACGCCACGGCGTAACAAAGGGGGTCTTCACTCTGACTTTATGTGCGTGGTTGTCTGATCCCACCAGGCAGCTTATAAACCGGTAATTTGTTGTGTCTACCAGCAAAGTCATGTCAGAATAGTTGGTCAGGTTGGCTTCGTGGATGCTGATGTGCACGTTGTTATCGGTAATCATGGTGATGGGCGTGTTCACCGCATTGTTGGGGATATTGGATTGAGCCAGTCCGTTGTTTGTATATTTAAACGCATTGATGGCCGAAACCGGGGTGCTGGAATACAGGTGTTCATAGATGTCCCAATCGCCCGGACCCCAGAAGGCAGCATAGTCGCCGGCCAGGTTGAACTCAGTATTTTCTTCTGAAATAAGCACCTCACTCAGGTTGGGTTGAGGTGGGAAAAGATACCTGAAACCAAGTCCATCGTCGTACACTTTAAAGATGATGGTAACAATCCGCTTTAATCCCGATTGCTCGGCGAGTGTGATGATGGCCTCGTTGTATTTGTTTTCGACCAGACGTTTTTCGCCCCATGGCATCTCCCAGGGCTTGTTAAGGCCGTGTAGCATCCTGGCTTTTTCAACTTTAAAATCGCCCGACAGGGAAGGTTGCCCTTCCAAATCAAATCCCATAAAAGAGGGCAGAATAATATCCTGCCCGTTGTATTTCACAGCATAGCATGGTTTTCCCGATTCATCCAGAACAAAGGTAACCTGTATGCTCCCATCGGGTGATACGATTTGATACATGGGTTGTCGGGTTTTGGTTTGACACGAAAGTAGTACTGCTGACAGCAGAAGCAATAAAACTACCGGATGTTTAAGGTATTGCATGAGTAACTAAATTTATTAGCACAAAGGTAAGGAGGATTTCCGAAGCAGCGCTCATCGCGACTGGTTTGTTTTCAGGATTGGCATTAGATTTTAACCTGGCCTTCCCATGCAGAACTTTTGCAGATAAATATGGCGCGGGCTATAACAAAAAAAGAGGCTGCCCTTGCGAGACAGCCTCTTTTTTTGTACTGAGCTTAATGCTTAATAATATCGTTGTTTCTATTATAAAACTGGTATTCCAGAAAATGAAAATCTTTCATTTCACGGATTTTCACCCACTGTTTATATTTTAGGTACCATTTGATTTGAAACCTCCTGAATCCTTTTTTGAGGAAGGCCTCCACGTAGGAGTGCACGCCCAGGGTCAGGTGTTTTTGGTTTTGATCCTGAATAAGGTAGTTCAGGTTATTTTCGATTTCATCAACCACCATCATACTAGATTTTATCTCCCCAGTGCCGCTGCATACGGGGCATTTTTCGAGTACCGGTACCGACATGGCCGGGCGTACGCGTTGCCGGGTAATCTGCACCAATCCAAATTTACTTGGAGGCAAAATAGTATGTTTAGCCCTATCGCGAGCCATTTCGTCTTTAAGTCGCTGGTAGAGTGCTCTGCGATTTTTGGCATCGTGCATATCAATAAAATCGACCACAATAATGCCGCCCATATCGCGCAAGCGCAGTTGGCGGGCTACTTCGGTAGCCGATTCCAGGTTAACGGTCAGGGCGTTCTGCTCCTGCGAGTTTTCTTTGTTTACCCTATGACCGCTGTTGATGTCGATAACGTGGAGTGCTTCGGTGTGTTCAATAATGAGGTACACTCCACTTTTAATGGTAACAGTTTTTCCAAACGAGCTCCGGAGTTGCTTATCAATACCGAAATGATCGAAAATGGTAGTTTTACCTTTATAATGTTTTACAATATCTTTTTTATCGGGCGCAATAGTGCCCAGATAAGCTTTTGTTTCCTCGTACAAGACAGGATCGTTTACGTAGACCGAGTTAAACGATTCGTTTAACACATCACGTAAAATTTGGGAGGTCCGATCCAATTCGCTCAGTACCTTTTGCGGTGCTTGGAGGTGTGGCAGTTTAACGAAAATGCTTTCCCATTTTCCAATCAAATCGCGTAAGTCGGCATCCAGTTCGGCCACTTTTTTGTTTTCGGCCACAGTACGGATAATTACACCGTAGTTGTTAGGCTTAATACTGGTTATCAGACGCTTGAGCCTGTTGCGCTCATCTTTACTTCTGATTTTTTGCGATATTGATATTTTGGTTGAGAAGGGAAGCAGCACCAAAAACCTGCCGGGGAATGAAATCTCGGTAGTTATACGCGGTCCTTTGGTAGAAATTGGCTCTTTGGCAATTTGCACCAGAATTTGCTGACCACTTATAAGTACCTGATTAATTTTTCCGGTTTTTTCGATGTCTTTCTCAGGCTTAATTTCCTCATGCGAGGTGAGGTGCGCCTTTTGTTGCAATGCGAGTTTAACGTATTTGTTAAAAGTACGGATCTGAGGTCCCAGATCGAGGTAATGCAAAAATGCATCTTTTTCGTACCCCACATCAACAAAGGCTGCATTAAGACCGGGCATAATGCGTTTCACTTTTCCGAGAAACACATCGCCTACAGCAAACTTATTGTTGGTTTGCTCTTTGTTTAATTCAACCAGATTTTTGTCCTCAAGCAATGCAATATTAACCTCCGATAGATTCGAATCGATTATTAATTCTCTATTCACGTGTTAAATTTTAGAAGGTAATACAATAGCAATGCGCTATAAAGTTGAGATAATTGTGTAGGACAAACAATATTTATTTTTGAAGGGAAGGATAAAAACACGATAACACGGCAATTCTAAGAAAAATCCCGTGTTATCGCGCAAAGAAACGTTTATTTCTTCTTATGCCTGTTCTTCCTCAAGCGTTTTTTACGCTTGTGCGTCGACATCTTGTGCCTTTTTCTCTTTTTTCCGTTTGGCATAATGCTAATTATTAAAAATGATAAAACTATTTTCCTTTAACTTCGCTAACAAAAGTTTTAGCGGGTTTAAATGCAGGAATGTTGTGAGCGGGGATAATAATGGTAGTATTTCTAGAGATGTTACGACCTGTTTTTTCAGCTCTTCTTTTAATAATGAAGCTACCAAAACCTCTTAAATACACGTTTTCGCCTTCAACCATAGTTTGTTTTACGGTTTCCATGAATGATTCAACTACTGCCTGAACAGCTACTTTTTCGATTCCGGTTTTGTTGGCGATTTCGGTTACAATTTCTGCCTTTGTCATATCAATACTATTTTAAATGATTAAATATTAGTTTTTTAGTTTGGAGGGCAAAAGTAGTACTTTTTTAATAAAAAAAATATAAATCAGCATTTTTTTTCATCTAATATGTTCTTTTTAAGTAATTTCGCCTCCCCATGAGCGATATCATCAACCAATTACTTTCGTGGTACCGTAAAAACGGGCGTTTGCTGCC
>DJVY01000044.1 GCA_002440885.1 Bacteroidales bacterium UBA6244 | reverse complement strand
AGTCATCGGAAGGCGGGAGCGGGGCGAGATTAAAATGTGGTCGAATCATTGAATATTAATGCTAACTTGCACACTGATTAGTTACAACAAATTAGTACGCATGAAAATAATCACAAGGCTCTTCATCATCTTCCTGCTCATTCAGACGGGTTTCATGCTTCCTGCCCAGGAAGAGCAAACTGTATACTTTCATAACCACCTTACCCTCAACACAACCCGTTTAATATTTAGAGAAATCAGGTTGGGGTATGAGCGCAACATCACGGCGCATCATGTGGCAAAAATTGCTTTTGGAATGCAATGGCCAACTTCCTCGAATTCGTTTAGAAGTACCGCGGTTGGTATTGTTTACCTCCCTGTTTATTACCCCATTGTAAGCGGGTTCTACACTTCGGTGGGATACAACTACCTCATCAACACAAAAAAGCATTTTTATGTTTCAGCAGAATTGTATTTCGATCACAAATATTACAACAACAAGTATTACCGATACTGTGTGGGCACGGATATGGATTCCTATGTTTCGCGCGAATCGATGCAAATGAATAAATACGGACTAAAATTTTTGGCAGGTAAAAAAGTAACCCTCTTCGGAATAGGAAAAGTAGGTTTGCAGCTGGATTTTTATGGCGGAATAGGGTTTCAATATCATCAAAAGGAAATTACCGAATACGGAAGGCAGCATGGGGGCTGTACGTTAGGGTATTATGATCCTGATCATGAATACCCATCACCCAAAACAATAAATTCTAACTACATTACCCCTACCTTTCACCTGGGAATGCTGATTTCTGTGCCGTTTATATAGATATGCAAAGACCTATCGAAAATAGCAGCCCCCCGCTCCCGCCAGTTTGTAAATGGTGGGGCTCGTTTCATTTATTCAACCTACATTAAGTAATGAATTGTCATGACAAAGAAAGTTTATACCTTTGATCTTTTCCAATCAACAATAAATGAGTCGTACCTACCAGTTGACCAATCCGGAAGGTTGTTTGACCCACCAGTTGCAAACTGGCGGGAGCGGGGCGAAGCAAAGATTATATGAAAAACGTTACATTTGTCGGGAAATACAACTGATAATGAAAAGAACGCCATGAAATAACTATTATTAAGCCATGTGGTATAAGGGAACATATTTTTTTGTGCTTTTGGGTTTTTTATCATTCCATCAGGATTCTTATGGGCAAAATAAGCAAAATGAATTACCAAGGCTTGGGGTTCGATTGAACACAGTTTATGATTATTGGGTTTTTCACAATACAATAAATCTTAATGTAAATTTTGGGGGTCATAATTTGTATATTGGTCCCGAGTTGGTTCATATTGTAATGCTTCCAAATAAATATGATGATGTTGATAATTTTCGTAGCAGATCAACCGGCCTGAATTTTGGCTATCGCTACTCTTCCCGAGATTTAGTGCCCAAACTAAAATTATTCGGGCAGTTAAATTTTTCCATATTTCAAATGAAAATTTTTGAAAACCAAATGGGACCACCATCTACTCAGGAAAAAATAAGTGTCGTGGTAGAAAACACTGCAAGTTTTGGAGTAGATTATAACATTTTTAATAAAATTCATTTGTTTTCGGGCTTGGGATTTGGTTCTTATGATGGTTTCTTCCTAATGATTACCTCATTTACTCCCACTTTTTATGTTGGCATTGATTGTAATTGGTAGTGTTTTAGGCAAACAAAATTACCAGGCAGACTCACTGTAATTGCACCTTTTGTTAACCCATCTCCCTTTTAACGTATCGATATTCAGGAGGCACTAACAATAACCTAAGATAGAATGGTGGTGAATCAAATAAATAACGACCTTTGTCTTGCTATGTCTCGAGACACCTATAATGTTAACAATCAATATACAGTTTATTTCCTAACCCCTAAGTTAGTTGGGTTTGTTTGTGGTATTTTTATCCTGTTTTTAAGCGGAGCACTTTCAGCCCAGGAACGTGAGCCTTCTTTTTTGGATAAGGTCAACCAAAACAGTGTTTCCTTTGAGTTCCCAATCTCTATATCCTATTCCTATGCCCATAAATTTAATCCAAATGTTACGCTGGGAGCACGAGTGCAAGGGGGGCTTGGTATGCCTATTACGCTTTATAGCACGCCCATTTCATATAATTTTGGTTCTGATGAAGGCCCCCAGGAGGTAAAGCCGAGGTCACAACTGGAAGTGTTGAAACTTCAACTTTTCTATAGACATGCCTTATCCAAGAGCATTTATTTTGATGTGGGTCCATTTGCTTCGGTTTCACCACTTGGAGAGGCAGGTTGGGAAAAACCACTTAAAACGGGTGTTGAGTTTTCCGCATATTATTCCATAAAAAAGATACATATTGGGTTGCGGTGTAATGGAGCTTTGTGTTTCGACTCGAAGGATACAAACGTCTTTAATGCAGATGACACGTATTATGTGTTTGAAATAATACCTTTGGTAATTGGATTTAGTTTTTAGTGCAAACGACTTCTGACTTTTGGCTATTGGCTTTTAGCTCTTGGCACTTGGCTTTTTGTGACTTAAAAAACACTTCATAATTATCGGATAACAAAGCCAAAAGCCAACAGCCTTTTAAAAAAACCTGCTCATGATAGATTCACACAATTGAGGACTTTCTAACTCCCCAACTCACTTCCAAGCGATGTTTTAGCAAAAGCCTGTGCTCCAACTGCAACGGCTTCTGAGGTTCCCAAAACGGATATTCCTACCCCGATTTTTTTAACCGGTTGGTAGGCCAGCATTTTTTCAGACTGGGGTACCTTAATCATCATTTCATCGTTGGTTAAAAAGTCATTCAGGCAATCGGCATTGTGCAGGTTGTAGGCGAACACCTCCAAACGTGGCAAAGTTTGTCCGTTGGGTTTAAAAAACCTGCCATTCATGGTTTCCACAGCTTTCGGCAGAAACAATGGCCATGCCCCCGAAAGTCCACCGCCAATCACGATTAACCCATCGACAAGGGTGATGGCATTGGCCAGTGCCTCGCCCAGAATTTCTCCAAAATAGCTCCAGGCCTCCTGTGCGGCTTTCGAATCTCCCGCGAGTTCTCCTGTTCCAATGCGGTAAATGTCAAAAGGTTGTGGTACTGTTGTTGGCGACAGGTCGGTTTTTTCAGCATAAAGACGTTGTATTCCGCGTATGCTTAAAATTTCCTCTACACTTTGATTCATGTTGGCCGGATTCGACATGCGGTTAATTTCAGCTCCTGCCGAATTATCTCCTAAAAGCAGTTGTCCGTTGAGTACAATTCCTGCTCCGAAACCTGTTCCCAGAGTTACACCGAGTAAATTTCGGTATTGTTTAGGATTACCGGCGCTCTTTAGCTGTTTGTTAACCTGAGGCAGCAAGCCACTCATGGCCTCTCCTAAAGCAAATAAGTCGCCATCGTTGTTGATGTATACCGGCAAGCTGAACTTCATTTCCAGAAATGCTTTTAGCGCCACACCATTGCGGAAAAGCGGCAGATTTTCCAGATCACCGATGATACCCCGTTGGTAATCTGCCGGTCCTGGAAAGCAAAAACTAATGGCCGCAGCCCGGTTTCCACTTTGTTGGTTTATGGTTTCGAAGCCTTCCACCAATCGGTTAAGCAAGGTGTCGAGATCTGCTGCCGGAGCTGGAAGTGTAACGGCGGCTACTGTTTGGTGGTTTTGGTCGAGGGCGTGAAATACCAGGTTTGTTCCCCCGGCATCCAGCGTGAGTATGGTGTAATGGGTTGTGTTCATTGTATATTTGTAATTTAGTGGGCTTGCAGCCAGTTTTCACCTGTATTTATGTCAACAATTACCGGGACACTGAGCTTCAGGGCTTCTTTCATGTTTTTTTCGATGATGGGTTTTATGGTTTCCAGTTCATCGCGGTGTACATCAAAAACAAGTTCATCGTGAACCTGCAGGATCATTCTCGATTTCAGCTTTCTTTTCGTAAGCTCGTTAAAAACATTAATCATGGCTATTTTAATCATATCAGCCGATGAGCCCTGTATTGGTGCATTGATGGCATTTCGTTCGGCAAATCCTCTTACCACCCCATTTCCTGAGTTGATATCGGGTAAATATCGTCGGCGTCCTTTAATGGTTTCAACATAGCCATGCTTTTTCGCCATGCTGATGGTGTTGTCCATGTAGTTTTTGATGCCCGGATATTTTTCAAAATAGTTGTTGATGATGTCGGCAGCTTCTCGTCGGGGAATGCCCAAACGTTCGCTCAGCCCGAAGGCGGAAATCCCGTAGATGATTCCGAAATTCACGGTTTTGGCATTTCGCCGCATGTCGCGGGTAATTTCGCCGAGGGGCATATTGTAAACCCGTGCTGCCGTGGCGGTATGGATATCCACCCCTTGATTAAAATCATTGATCATGGCTTTATCCTGACTTAGGTGAGCGATGATGCGCAGTTCGATTTGCGAATAGTCGGCAGCCAGAAGTAAATAGTCGCTGTTGCGCGGAATAAATGCTTTCCTGATTTCACGTCCCAGTTCGGTACGAATGGGAATATTTTGCAGGTTGGGGTTGTTTGAGCTCAAGCGTCCGGTGGCTGCAACGGCCTGGTTGTAAGAGGTATGTATTCGCCCGTCGCGCCGGTTAACCAACTCGGGAAGGCTGTCGACATAAGTGGATTTTAACTTGGTAAGCGAGCGAAACTCCAATATCCTATCAATGATAGGATGGCGGTGTATCATTTTTTGCAATTCCTCTTCGCCGGTTTTATACTGGCCGGTCTTGGTTTTTTTTGGTTTGTCGATAATGGCCAGTTTTTCGAAAAGGACTTCCCCCATTTGTTTAGGTGAGGCTATGTTGAATGAAACTCCGGCGAGTTCAAAAATTTCCAATTGCGTTTTTTCGATTTGTATCTCCAACTCCTGACTAAACAGCCTGAGTGCCTGCACATCCAGTTTAACTCCCTCTGCTTCCATGGAGGCCAGCACGGGGATCAGGGGCATTTCAATTTCGTTAAACAAGGCCGTTAATCCGGCCTCTTCTAGCATGGGTTCAAAAACCTGCTTAAGCTGTAAGGTAATGTCGGCATCTTCCGCGGCATATTCACTTACGTCTTCCGGATTCAAATCACCCATCGATCCCTGGTTTTTTCCTTTTTTGCCAATCAGCGTTTCGATGCTTATCGGCTTATAATTCAAATAGGCTTGTGCTAACGCATCCATGTTGTGCCGCATGTCGGGCTGAATCAGGTAATGCGCGATCATGGTATCAAAAAGTTTACCGGATACCTTTACTTCGTACCAGTTCAGGATGGCCGCATCAAACTTAATATTTTGTCCAATCTTCAGTATTTCAGTATTTTCTAGTAATTCCTTGAAGTAGCCAACTGTTTCTAGCGCCTCATTGTAATTGGATGATACGGGCACGTAATAGGCCTGATGTGGTTTGACGGCAAACGAGAGGCCTACCAGCTCATCGTGATTAGGATCGGTTCCGGTGGTTTCGGTGTCGAAGCAAATTTCGGTGTAACCGGCCAACATCGCGGCAAGCTTTTTTATTTCTTCTACGGTGTTAACCAGGTGATACTCATGTTTGGTGGTATTTATATCTTCTGTTCTCGTTGGGTTTTCTTCTTGCGAAAACAGGTCGGGTTGGGTAGGCGAGCTGGTCGGAGGCAAGAAAATTGCCTCAAAACGGGTGGCAAAATTTCGGAACTCCAACTCATTGAACAAAGTTTTAAGCTTGTCGAAATCAGGTTTTTCTAAACGCAGACCATCCGGATCGAAGGGGATGGGCACATCGAGTATAATGGTGGCCAGTGATTTGCTTTGCAAAGCCTGATCGGCAAAAGTTTCCAGGTTTTCTTTTAGTTTGCCTTTCAATTCGCTGGTGTTGGACAGTAGGTTTTCAACCGATCCGAATTCTGAGATTAGTTTAATGGCTGTTTTTTCGCCTATGCCCGGCACACCCGGAATATTATCTGAAGCATCGCCCCAAAGTCCAAGTAAATCAATCATTTGCTCCGGACGACTAAGGCTATAGCGTGCGCAAACTTCATCAATACCCCAAACCTCAGCGCCATTTCCCATTTTGGCCGGTTTGTACATAAAAATATGATCGCTCACCAGCTGTCCGAAATCCTTGTCAGGTGTCATCATGTAAGTAGTAAAACCTTGTTTTTCGGCTTGTTTGGCCAGTGTTCCAATCACGTCATCGGCCTCGTAGCCGTCAACCGACAAAATTGGAATATTAAAACCTCTGATCAGTTCCATGATATAGGGTATGGAAGCGGCCAGGTCTTCGGGCATTTTTTCGCGGTTGGCTTTGTAAGCGGCAAAATCATCGTGGCGAACTGTGGGAGCGTGGGTATCGAAGGCCACGCCAATATGAGTTGGTTTTTCGTTTTTTAGTATGTCGAGCAGCGAATTGGCGAAACCCAGTATGGCCGAGGTGTTCTGTCCTTTGCTGTTGATACGCGGATTTTTACTTAATGCAAAGTATGCTCTGTAGATGAGAGCCATGGCATCCAGCAAAAACAGTTTTTTTGGTTCGTTCATGAAGTGTGTATTAAGTTAGCACAAAGGTAACAAAATTGAGCAGAGTTTTTTTCAACCTCGGCTTGTTAGAAAGTAATTTAAAGCCATCGGCATGACGCGTCAACTCGCAGTAAATTTATGGCGGGATTAAATCATAAAAATACTACCTATGGCGAAAACAGTAAAAACAACCAGCGACAAAAAAGAACTCAGGAAAATATTTGTGCTCGACACTTCCGTGATTTTATACAACCACAACGCCATCAATGAGTTTGATGAACATGATGTGGCTATTCCCATTACCGTACTCGAGGAACTCGACGACTTTAAAAAAGGAAATACCATAAAAAATTATGAGGCACGGGAGTTTATCCGCTTTTTAGATAATATCTCCGGAAAAACAGCCATTACCGACTGGCGAAAGTTGAACGGAGCTTCCAAAGGATCGTTTAAGGTGGTGATGAACGAGAAAAGCGACCTGGATGCACGCGAGATATTTGACGAAAACAAACCCGATCACCGCATATTGAATGCGGCCATAAAGCTTAAAGAGGAAAACCCCGACAGGAAAGTGATTTTGGTGAGCAAAGACATCAACCTCAGGTTAAAAGCCAAAGCCATGAACCTGCAAGCTGAAGACTTTGAAACCGGAAAAGTAAAAAACATAGAGGCTTTATACACAGGTAGTTCAGTAATCGACATGGTAAATCCTGAAGCCATCGATAAACTCTACAATGATGGGTTTTGTAGTTTTGAAGACTTGAGCCTGGATGAACCTGTGCCCAATCATTATTACATACTTAAAAGCGAGCGGGCGTCGGCACTGGCGTTTATGAATCCGATTACCCACCGCATCGAAAGGGTTGAAAAACGCAGCATTTCGCGCATTATGCCACGCAACGCGGAGCAGGTATTTGCCTTGCATGCCATACTTAACCCCGAAGTCAAACTGGTGACACTACAAGGCGTGGCGGGTACCGGAAAAACCCTGCTGGCATTAGCCGGAGCATGGGAGCAACGCCGGAATTTTAAGCAAATCTACCTGGCCCGTCCCATCGTTCCACTAAGCAACAAAGATATCGGCTATTTACCCGGTGATGTGCACGAAAAAATTAACCCTTACATGGAGCCCCTTTGGGATAACCTAAAGTTTATTCAAAGCCAGTTTGGTGAGCAGGACAACGAGTTTAAAAGGATTTCTGATGCCATCGAAAGCGAAAAACTGATGATCACTCCTTTGGCCTATATCAGAGGCCGAAGCATTTCAAATGTTTGCTTTATTGTAGACGAAGCCCAAAACCTAACCCCACACGAGGTAAAAACCATCATTACCCGAGCCGGCGAGAACACCAAAATAATTTTTACCGGCGACATCTACCAAATCGACACACCTTACCTCGACTCGCAATCTAACGGGCTCTCGGTACTTATCGACAAGATAAAACACCACAGCATTTATGCCCATGTACGTCTTGAAAAAGGAGAACGCTCGGAATTGGCTAATTTGGCAAACGATTTGTTGTAGGGGGTTTGTTGTTTTCACATGACATTTTTGTCCAAGGACGGAAAAATCTTCATCGACGACTTTAAAATCAAATTCGATTAAATGCCACATAAACAGTGTTTAAACCTGATGTATATCCGCTAATCCACTTTTTTTTAATAATTATTCTTCCAACACTTGACAACCGCATTAAAAATAGTGTACTTTTGCCCACATGATTTAACCATATAGTTAAAACAAATGGGTAATACCAACGAAAATACAGAGCTTAAAATAATTGAAGCGGCGCGCAAGGTGTTCATATTAAAAGGCATGGACGGCGCACGCATGCAGGAAATCGCCGACGAAGCAGGTATCAACAAAGCCTTATTGCATTACTATTTTCGGAGCAAAACAAAACTCTTCGATCGTGTGTTTCTCGAGCTGTTTAGCGAAGTAGTTGCTGTTATCAACGCTGAAGTCGAAAAAGCCAGCACACTCGAACAGTTGATTGAATCGTTGGTTTCCAATTATATTCAACTGATTAGCGAAAAACCTTTTGTGCCGGATTTTGTGCTACACGAACTTAATCGAAACCCGGAAATGATTATTGAATATATCCAACACAAAGGGCTCGACTTGAACAAAGTTTTCAGGCTTTTTCAGGATGAAACCCTCAACCATGTTACTTATCCGATCTCTCCGGTTCATCTGATTGTTGATGTATTGGCTTTGTGTGTTTTTCCTTTTGTGGCCAAACCAATTATAAAGGGCTTCATGCTGGAGGACGATGAGCTTAAGTACAAAAAATTTATCGCTGAACGGGTATCGCATGTTACGGGTTTTATAAAATCAACGCTGTTCATTAATCCTCAACAATCATGATTGCAAAGTGTTGTCATTTATGTGATTAGAAAAAATATTTCATCCATGAAAAAAGTACTTTTTTTATTCGTCTGGCTTTCGTTTTCTTCTCTCTATGCTCAGGAGTCGCCAACAGTTACGCTGAACGATTGCTACGAAGCGGCCATTGAGAATTATCCCAATTTAAAGCAAATGGATATGGCCGTTC
Organism: Bacteroidales bacterium UBA6244; assembly: GCA_002440885.1. GTDB lineage: Bacteria > Bacteroidota > Bacteroidia > Bacteroidales > F082 > UBA6244. The sequence continues at coordinate 9,367 of DJVY01000044.1, read as the reverse complement.
AAATCAATGCCCTTAATAAAAAGAATTTGCAAACCACCTATTTGCCTTCTCTTAACCTAAACGGGCAGGCGTCGTACCAGTCGGATGTTACCAAAGTTCCAATAGCTGTCCCCGGTATAAACATTCCAACCATTGCCAACGATTGGTACGCCCTGAACCTGGATGTGGAACAAAAAATTTATGATGGAGGTCTAACCAATGCACGAAAAAGACTCGAAGATGTTAATTTGGAACTGACACAACAGCAACTGCAAATCGAGTTTTATGAACTGAAAGATCGTGTAAATCAGTTGTTTTTCAATGCACTATTGTTACGCAAAGCCCTCGAAATTCTGAACGTGTTGCAGCAAAATTTACAGACCACCATCCAGGAGGCTGAAGTAGCCATGGAAAACGGAGCAATGCTTAGTGCTGATGTGGACGCGTTAAAGGTGGAATACCATTTGGTTATGCAGCAAATTACTGAGCTCCGCGAGGATATCAGATCGGTGACCGGTAGCCTGCAAGTGCTCACAGGTCTAGCCATTTCAAACCCTGATCTTTTGGCCATTCCGGAAATGGTTGTTGTGGATTATCGGTTTGTGAACAACAGGCCTGAATATGTGTTACTTGGAAAACAGCAAACAAAAATTCAGGCCCTTACGCAAATAACACAGTCTAAAAGAAATCCGTTTTTTATGGCGTTTGGGCAGGCAGGCTACGGACGCCCCGGATACGACATGCTCAACAATGATTTTGATACTTACTACAAGGTCGGTGTAAGGTTGCATTGGAATATTTGGGACTGGAATCAGGTAGCACGTGAGAAAATGGTATTTAACGTTCAAAACGAAATGATTACCACTCAAAAGCAAAGTTTTGATCAAAACCTGAAAGCCGCACTCGAAACCAAACTTGCTGCCATAAAAAAAGCCGAAGAGTTGATTACAACTGACTCAACCATTGTAGCTTTGCAGCAAAATGTAGTAAACGCGGCAAACGTGCAACTGCGCAATGGAACCCTCACCACCACCAATTATATCATCGAACTTAACAAACAGATTAAGGCCCGGTTGAATATGGAAGTTCATAAACTGCAATTGATTTATTCGAAATACCAATACAATATTACGCTCGGAAACATTTAATCAGGTAAAAAAACAGGATATGAATAAAATGATTTTATTTGTCGCACTGCTCACATTTTCAACTTCATGCGTTACACATGAGCAAAAATCGGATGCCTATGGCCAATTCGAAGCCGATGAAATAGTGGTTTCTGCACAGGGAAACGGGCAGCTTCTTGAGTTTAACGCCACGCAAGGCGATTGGCTTAAAATAAATCAATTTATCGGACTTATCGATACGATCGATTTACATTTGAAAAAGAAACTTCTTGCGCAGCAAATCAAAACAACAGCCTCGCAGCTCGATAATATAAGTGCCGAAATGGCTGTGCAATCCCAATTGCTTAAAAACAACAAAACCAACCAGAAGCGCATTGCCAACATGTTTGAAAAAGGAGCAGCTACCCAAAAACAAAAAGACGACATCGACGGATTAGTTGAGCTTAATATCAGACAAATAAGTGCTATTCAGTCGCGCGAACAAAATATTTTCGATCAAATCAAAGCCATAGAAGTTCAAATAGAGCAAGTGGATGAGGCCATTAGTAAGTGCATGATTACCAATCCGGTGGAAGGAACAGCGTTGGTAGTATACGCCCATCAGGGCGAAATGGCCACATTGGGCCGGCCGCTCTATAAATTGGCCGATCTATCCAAATTAAAGTTAAAAGCGTACATTAGCGGCGCACAACTTTCACAAGTAAAATTGAATCAGGAAGTTGAGGTTTATTACGATAAAAATAGCACGGAAAACGCTTCCCTTAAAGGAAAAGTTGTGTGGATTTCACCTACCGCCGAGTTTACACCAAAAACCATACAAACCAAAGAAGAGCGGGTGAATTTGGTTTATGCCATCAAAGTTGAAGTAAACAACGATGGAACATTGAAAATTGGCATGCCCGGAGAAGTGGATTTCATAAATTGATTTTTTACAATTAACTAATTATAAACTACTTATTATTAACTAAATACCATTAAAATGAAAAAAATCTCTTTATTGTTTGTGGCCTTCGTTGGCTTGTTCATGCTTAGTTCCAATCAGGGATTGGCTCAGAAAGCTGACGATATCCTGGGTGTATGGCTTAACGCCGACAAAGATGCCCATATCGAAATTTATCAGGAGGACGGCAAGTTCTTCGGAAAAATTGTGTGGATGTTAAATCCAAATGACCCTGAAACTGGAAAACCAAAAACCGACAACCTGAATCCTGATGAATCTCTGCAATCGCGTCCCCGCATGGGTTTATTGCTGTTAAAAGATTTTGTTTTTGATGACGACGAGTGGGATGATGGAACCATTTACGACCCGAAAAGTGGCAAAACATATAGTTGCTATATGGAATTTGAAAACCTAAAAGACCTGAATAAACTGAAAATCAGGGGTTATATTGGTGTTAGTCTGATTGGCAAAACCACCTATTGGACTCGTGTACAATAAGACATTACCTGCATGAAAACTTTGCCTGCATTCATCCGGTTCAATCAAATCAGCAAGCATTTTGGCGAGGTAAAAGCCTTGCAGTATGTTTCGCTGGAGCTGGCCGAAGGTGAGCTTATGGGCTTCATTGGTCCGGATGGTGCAGGCAAAACCACTTTGTTACGCATATTTACCAGTTTAATGCTACCTGATAGTGGTTCGGTAACATTGGGTGAGTTGGATGTGGTAACAGATTATAAAAAAATACGACAGATTGTCGGTTATATGCCGGGTCGATTCTCGCTTTATCCGGATTTGACCGTTGAAGAAAACCTGCATTTCTATGCCCGGATTTTTAACACCAGCCTTAAGCAAAATTACCACCTTATTCGTGATATATACGGACAGATAGAGCCTTTTAAAAAGCGAAGAGCCGGCGACTTGTCAGGTGGAATGAAGCAAAAACTTGCACTTTCATGTGCCCTCATTCACCATCCCAGGGTATTGGTGCTGGATGAACCCACCACGGGCGTCGATGCTGTTTCGCGTATGGAATTCTGGGTATTGCTGAAAAGCATGCAACAGCAAGGAATTACCATTCTGGTGTCGACACCTTACATGGATGAAGCGGCACAATGCGACCGCGTGGCCTTGATGGATCATGGCAAAGTGATGGTGGTTGAAAGACCTTCGGTTATTGAAGACAACTATCCCGGTCAACTTTTTTCGGTTAAAACCAATCAGATGTACCGCTTGCTTGCTGAGCTGGAAGCTTACCCCGAAGTAAAGCATGTGTTCAGGTTTGGTGAGGTAATTCACATGACTTTTAATTCGTCTAAAGAAGAGGAAATAGTGCCTCTGATTAAGGACTATCTGAAACAAAGAAACCATGAGCAAATTTCCGTTTCGAGAATAAAGCCGGGTATCGAAGATTGTTTTTTATCCATGATGGAAACACCTCAAAAGGCATGAGTACACCTGAAAACATGATTGTTGTGCGCCATCTTTTCAAGAAGTTTGGTGATTTTGTCGCCAACAACGACTTGAACTTCGAAGTAGGGAAAGGTGAGATATTTGGTTTCCTCGGAGCAAATGGTGCAGGAAAAACAACCGCTATTAAAATTTTGTGTGGACTGTCAGCACCTACATCAGGAGAGGCTTTGGTGGCTAATCTGGATGTTGGAAAATATCCCGACAAGGTGAAAGAAAAAATTGGGTACATGAGCCANNATCAAAGAGCGCACAAACTTTTTTCTACAAAAGCTCGACATGGTGCACTCATTAAACACCCTGCTGCGCGAAATTCCGCTGGGATGGAAACAAAAGTTGGCCTTTTCAGTGGCTATTATGCACCGGCCGCAGGTTGTTTTTTTGGACGAACCCACCGGTGGCGTTGACCCGATAACACGTCGCCAGTTTTGGGAAATGATTTATGAAACAGCACATCAGGGCACAACCGTTTTTGTTACCACGCATTACATGGACGAAGCCGAATATTGCGAAAGGGTGAGTATTATGGCCGATGGCCGCATTGAGGCACTGGGCACGCCAAGTCAGCTAAAAACGAAATATGGAGTGGATACCATGAACGAGGTGTTTATCAAAATTGCAAGGTGATGTGGGCATTTATAAAAAAGGAATTCTATCATATTTTCCGCGACTACCGCTCTATGGTGATCCTGTTCGGCATGCCGGTTGTCATGGTGCTGCTTTTCGGTTTTGCTATAACCAACGACATTACCAACGCAAAAATCGGTATTCTGGATAGATCAAAAGATGTGGTTACCAGAGAAATAATTCAAAAACTCATTTCTTCGGGTTACTTTTTGCCTGAAGTTAATCTTGAATCAAACACCCGGATCGAGTCTTATTTCCAGCAAGGAAGCATAAAAGCTGTGTTAGTTTTTGAGCCTGATTTTGCATTAAAAATGAATGAAAACAAGGGGGCAACAGTTCAAATTATTCTCGATGCCTCCGAGCCCAATACGGCCAATATTTTAAGCAACTACATCAGCGGGATTATCAATACCTTCATGTCGCAAAAAATGAAAGATCAAATGATTGTGCCTGTTTCTATTCAGGTTCAGTCGCGTATGTTGTACAATCCCGAGCTCAAAAGTGTGTATATGTTTGTGCCGGGCATTATCACCATTCTATTGATGCTGGTGTCGGCTATGATGACTTCCCTTTCAATTGCACGCGAAAAGGAAATGGGAACGATGGAGGCCTTGTTGGTTTCGCCACTTAATCCTTTTCAAATTATTATTGGAAAAGTGATTCCTTATGTATTTTTGTCACTCATCAACCTGATTGTTATTCTGTTAATGGCCCGGTTCGTGTTTTTAATGCCGCTCAACGGAAGCCTGACCCTCCTTATGGCCGAAAGCTTGCTGTTTATCATCATGTCGTTGGCATTAGGCATTTTAATTTCTACTATTAGTAAATCACAGCAGCAAGCCATGTTGCTGAGTATGTTTGCCTTGATGTTGCCTACCATCCTGCTTTCAGGCTTTATTTTTCCGATTGAAAACATGCCTTTGCTCTTGCAGTTGATCAGTCATTTAATGCCTTCCAAATGGTTTATTATCATCGTAAAAGGCATCATGCTCAAGGGTGTCGGGCTGGCTTATTTCTGGAAAGAAACCTTGATTATTGTGGCGATGACTTTGTTTTTCATTGGGTTGAGTGTTAAAAAATTCAAGATCAGACTTACGTAGTGATGAAAAAGCTGTTTTACATACTGCAAAAGGAGTTTATTCAGGTGTTTCGCGACAAGGCGATGCTTCCGATCATCTTTATTGTGCCAGCTGTTCAACTCCTGGTGTTGTCGTATACGGCCACTTTCGAAATTAAGCAAGTGCGTTTGGTGGTTGTCGATCAGGATTTATCTGTCGCCTCGCGTGAGCTGATTTCCAAATTTTCAGGATCTTCATTTTATTCTATCATCGATCAGGTAGTCGATTACAGTGAGGCTGCTGAATTTCTTGAAAGAGGAAAGGCGGATCAGGTAGTAGTTATTGAGCCCGATTTCGGACGCTTACTGGTAACCGAGAAAACAGCCGAAGTACAGGTAATTACTGATGCCATCAACGGTAGTGCCGCCAGTTTGATGAACGCCTATGCCACCAACATCATCATTGATTACAACCGCGAGATCATGGTTAAATTGACTTCCGGTCAGGCAGTTTCTCTGCCAATTCATATACAACCCTTGTTTTGGTATAATCCGGAACTCAACTATATCACCTTTATGGTGCCGGGTATTTTGGTTCTTTTGGTTACCATCATTGCTTTGTTTCTGGGAAGCATGAATTTGGTAAAAGAAAAAGAAATTGGCACAATTGAGCAAATTAATGTCACCCCGATAAAAAAGTATCAGTTCATTGCCGGAAAGCTTATTCCTTTTTGGTTGATAGCCAATATTGACCTGGCTATCGGTTTATTGCTTTCATACTTTGTATTTAAAATCCCGGTTATTGGGAGTTTGTGGCTGCTTTTTGGAGTGGCCTCCATCTATTTACTGGCCGTTTTATCTATCGGTTTGGTTATTTCAACCCTGTCGAACACCATGCAACAAGCCATGTTTATCAGCTGGTTTTTCTTGGTCATTTTTATCCTGTTAAGCGGATTGTTCACCCCTATCGAAAGCATGCCGCATTGGGCACAGATACTTGATTATGGCAATCCGGTGGCTTATTTTATTAAAATCAACCGCATGATAATGCTCAAAGGCTCGGGCTGGAGCGATATTCAGGAAAATGTAGGGATATTAACTGTCTTCGCGATCGTGATGTTTACATTTGCGATAGCCCGCTACCGAAAAACCAGTTAACCGGATTTATCCATTAACAAATGCCTTATGATAACATTGTTGAAGTCGGCTGATGCTGTATTATAAAATGTTAGTATTTTTAGGTCTTCAATTAATACCTGTTTTATGATGTTAAAAAAGGTCTTTATCACATTTGTATTGAGCGCTTTGGTGTTTTCATTAAGTGCGCAGATTTTTGAACCTGTTAGTTCAGATTTACAGGGAGTTATGGAGCCATTAGCCGCCTGGGTTTCTTTGGACGAAAGCATTCGTCCCAATGCTTTTTTATCGGGAGAGTATTATATTAAAGACAGTCAAACGATTGTTTCACAGTACGTAAAATCACACAATAAGGATAATTTTTACAATACAAACAGCCCGTTTCCTGCTTTGTACAGGGGTGCTGTGGCTGTTGCCGATTACGATAAGGATGGCGACGACGACATAATTATGACTGGAATTAATCGGGAAAACACCCTGATTATACGGCTTTTCAGGCAAGAGGACAACGGACGGTTTACCCAGATTAAGGAAATGTTTACGCCTGTAACAGATGGCTCAATTGAATGGGGTGATTTTGATAACGATGAGGATTTGGATTTACTGATTACCGGGAAAGAATACAATAATGCGTTGTCGACCAGGATTTACCGAAACGATGCCGGGATATTTACCGACATCAGCACAGGTCTTCCGGGTGTTTATAACGGCAATGCCACCTGGGCCGATTTCGACAAAGATAAAGACCTGGACGTATTGATTACAGGTGATGCCGGCAACAGGCCGCTTACAGCTATCTACAGAAACGATAACGGGAAACTTATTCGTTTGGGGGCACAGCTTGCTCCTTTGAAAAATAGTGCCGGGGCTTGGGGTGATCTGGATGGCGATGGCGACCAGGATATTTTGCTGAGTGGAGAAGACGAAAAAGGCTATCCGGTAGTGTTTGCTTACGCCAACCAATCGAATACCTATTTCGCTCAGATGCAGGTGGCCATGCGTCCTTTAAAGAATTGTACCATCGATTTGGGCGACTTTGACCACGATGGCGATCCTGATGTCGTGATGACAGGTGAATCGCTCGAGCGTTCGTATACCCTTATTTATCAAAACAAGGGTGGATTCGTTTTCGAGCCAATAATCACTGGAATCCCGGGTGTGGCCTCCGGAACAGCTGTTTGGGGCGATTACGATTTGGATGGCGACCTGGATTTGATGGTTGCCGGACTTACCATCTGTTTCGACTTCGTGGGACAAATCTACCGCAACAACCTGAACCCGGTAATCGAACAGGATGAGGAAAATATTTTTATCGATGCCCCAATCACAGATTTGTCTATTGGGCCTTTTTACTACTACGTTTTTTCATCGTGCTACTGCGATCCGTTAGGAGGTGATGATATTGCTTATCATTTGTATGTGAGCAATGTACATTTGCAAAAACAAAGGTATGAGCTGAACTACAAATTCAACGATTTGTTGCTAAAAGAAGTCCCTAATTGGGGAGAAACTGATAGGGGATACAGAACTTCGAATGGTTTTGCTACAAAAAAGGAAGCCGAAGAAGCCCGCAAACAGCTTATCGAGTCGTATCGGGTAACGAACTATAAAATTCATCATCTCGACTGGTAGAAAAATTTCGTTTGCCCGGTTATCGGGTTTTCTTTTTGCGCATTTTCCGGTATTGTGCTCCCACTGCCTGACCCAGAAAAAAGGCTAATACCAAGGCCGGGTAAGTGACCCATTCAAATCCCAATGCAAACAGAAACCGCAGGCCAACAATAATTGGAACAGGTAAATGAATGTATAAAAACCATTTGAAAGAAAACCTTCGCGATCCCTGACGCCAGTAGCCAAACGGCAGATTGATTATAAAAGTAAGTAACGAGGCCGAAATCAGAGCGTTTGAAAAAAGTTGGTTTAAATCCATTTACAAAGAAAGTCTCTGATTATTGTATCAGATTATCGTTTAACTACTTTTTTAACAACTACTTCGCTGCTATTGCGCAGATTTACCTTTATAAAATAAACCCCTGACGGCAATTCGCCGAGGTCAATTTTTTGAATGTATTGACCTGTGGTTACAGGAGTTAAAACTACCTCTCCCAGCAAGTTTCTAACACTAACCTGATCAATGGGAAACGCTGAAGAAGCAATTTCAATGGTGTTTTGTGTTGGGTTGGGATAGATCTTAAGTTCTTGATTTTCTAATAATTCGGTTGATACCGGATTAATGGTAGTTCCTTTAAGTATAACCTGACGAGCAATTCTTCGTGAAAGCGTATCACTAAAATACGAATCAACGTTCAAGGTCAGCACATCTTCAAAGTTTTGTTGTCCCACACCATCGGGGTAAAAGCTAACAATCATGTTGGCTGTTTGGTTAGCTTCGATAGTTAGCGGCAAACTTGTGGTGAGGGTAAACACAGCGTTATGATTTGAAGCACTGTTGATGGTGATGGCTTCGTTGCTGTTGTTGGTAACAGGTATGATAACCGGCCAGGGAATATAATCGTTGTAATAACCGTAATCTACGGTATCAAAAGCTGTTGTAAACAGATCCGTTTCCCAATCCTGACGAAAAACCTGATAATTCCATATGCTGTCGGGGAAGTTAAGCTCCCAGACCACCTCGCCTTCCGTGTTAACTTCGGTGTAAGCTGTTGGCCAATGTAGTCCCCAACAAATAATCCGGTTATCGTTATCCAGCTTTTTAAAACTTCCGGTGGCATCGGCATAAATGGAAGGGTCGTGTTGGTAACTCCAAACCAAGGTCGCGGTATAGTTTACTTCATCCATAACGTATTCAACACCCTGACTGAACTTAGTGGGATGCCAGACACCATTGTCGTAAACAGTTACATTTCCGTTAGCTAATTGAATGGCATCGTGTTGTTTATAAAATCCAACGGTATCGTTGGTAAAGGTAAACATGTTGTTTTTGGCATGAAGTCCAAACCGCCAGATTATGTCACCTGTTGTCCGGTTAATTTTTGTCACCTCATCCATTCCTCTACAGCTCACAATAAGTTG
>DJVY01000012.1 GCA_002440885.1 Bacteroidales bacterium UBA6244 | reverse complement strand
ATTTCCTCTGGATGAGTCAATTCATTGTCCAAAATATATCTTGTCATTTTACCCCTGGCTATTTTGGCGTAGAGGCTTATGGTTCGGTAAGAGCTGTTTTTATAATCTTTAAATACTGGAGTTATCACCTGAGAATTCAGTTTTTTAACGTCTAACAGCTTGAAATACTCGTTGGATGCAAGATTGATTATTGATTTGTTTCCATCGTGTTGGTTCTGCTGAGATTTCAAAAAATCGGTGACTATATTCCGCCAAAACTCGCTCAGGCTTTCGTTATTATATGTGTAGGGATCTGTCAGATCTAGTCTGTAGGGTTGAATCAGATCGAATGGACGAAGAGCTCCATAAAGTGCCGACAGAATGATCAGGTGGTCTTGACTATATAATAAGGTGTCTTTGTTCATTGTTTGTACAGACATGCCTGTGTAAACATCACCATTGAAGGCTAAAATAGCCTGTAATGCTCTTTTTGAATTGAATCTGTTATCCCACTCTTTGAAATATTCGAATGCAGTGTGAGTTAAAGCAACGCTGGTGCCTAGTATACGCTGTAATTCGCCTGAAGATTTCTGTTGGATATCTTGAACTAAATCGTTGGTTAGCTTGTGAAAGTATGGTTTCGAAATCGTTGATAATTGATAGGATGAGGTGTTTTTAATTGTTTTTGAAGGGGATAAAATGATGATCACAGTGTTCTGCTTTTAATACTTTTTCTCCGAAACCAGTTTACCGTTTTCATCCCACATATACCAATTTCCAGATTTTTTACCCATATCGTAATGTATCTCATAACGTGGTTTTCCACTGTCATCATAGATCATCCATTTACCATTTTTCAACCCGTTGTCAAATCTCGCTTCTGCAGTTTTTATACCTTGGTCATTCCAGGTAATCCATAATCCATTTTTAAGCCCGTCTTTAAAGGATTGTTCTTCCTTCTTTGCTCCATTTTCATGATAGTATAGTGATATCCCTGTTTCAAGCCCTTGATCGAAGTTTCTGTTCGATTTAATGTTGCCATTATCAAAATACTCTATCTGATTTCCAGTAAACAAACTACCGTTTTTATAGTATTTGTTGTCACTTTGTTTAACTAAATCCTGTGCACTCAAACTTAATGTGGCGACCAGAAGGGCTAGCATAAAGAGCGTTTTTTTCATTCTGATGTTGTAAAGGTTATTGTTGACTGCTTAACCAGCAGCAAAAGTAATGATTTTCTGTAAGGAAACAAAAAAAAGACAAACCAATGGCCTGCCTTTAATATTGATAATGTACAGATTGTACTAGTTGTTGTCAATTTCGATTTCCACTTTCAGGTTGTTAGCCGATGGGGTAATTTCTATGTTTTTATCGTGGCTTTTGTAAGAAATAAGATCAGCTTTAATGTTGTGGCTTCCAGTAGAGATGTTTGTGATGGTAAAGTTTCCATCGAGATCTGTATAAACCTCGGTTGCATTTTCGTCAACAATAATTTTCACTCCGGCTAAGGATTCTCCCGTTGCTTTGTCAAAAACCTGACCTGATAGGGTAGTTGTGGTGACTGGAGCTTCAGCGTTGTCGTTAATAGCGATCAAACTTGTTACACTCAGGGTGATGATGGCGATAATGGCAAGGATATTTTTCATGATAGTTTTCTTTTTTTTATTTGATGCAAAGAAAACCCTTCCATATTAAGTTAACATTAAGTCAAAATTATTTAAGGATTAACTTAATGTTAAGCCGAGGTGTCATATCTGAACTTACTCAGGCTGATGTTGCGTTCTCAGTAAATCATTAACTGTTTTCACCGGATTGAATGTGATGATAGGAGTTTCGACGAAAATGGTGATCCAATCGGCCATGGCGCCATTCCATAACCCTGGCAATTCGAGTGCCTTGAGCGTTTTTCCATCTTTTGATTTTACCGAAATAAAGCCAGTTTCGGGATCAACAAAATCAAGCAGGTCGAATTTCTCGCCTTTAAAGTCATATACGCCACAGACCAGATCTACGGGATTGAAATGTGTTGCGCTTTTTACAATTTCGTTTTGCTTTGGGTCGCTGAAGTTAATCTGCGACGATTCAACGATTTGAAGTGATTTTTCCGAGTTTTCATTTATCGCCCAAAAAGGACCGCCTCCGGGTTCGCCTTCATTTTTCACCATGCCACAAACCCTGATGGGGCGGTTAAATTTATTGAATAGAAAATCTATTTTCTCCATCCTGTCGTAAGCTTCAAAGGCGTCTGGAATATGGATGTTTAACTCCTGGACAGCAAATTCAGTCATTTGCTCAATGGTTTCTTCGTCTGTGTTGCCATCATCAAGAAAATCAAGGTATTCGAAGATTTGTTCCTGGAGTTTAAGCAGTAATCCTCCAATAGCTTTTTTGTACTTGTAAGTCTCGTTTCTTAACCGGTCTGGCACTATATTGTCGATGTTTTTTATAAAAATGATTTCGTAATCGAGTTCATTTAAATTATGGATTAGTGCCCCATGTCCGCCAGGCCTGAACAACAGCGAATCATCACTGTTTCTGAAAGGCTCATTCTCTTCGTTCACAGCTATGGTATCGGTTGATGGTTTTTGCTGACTGAAGGTTACCTGAAATGTTGTTTTGTATTCTTTTTCAATTGAACCTTTGGTTTGAAGCAGGGTTTCTTCAAATTTAAATTGATGTTCAGGGGACACAGTAAAATGGATTGAAGCGACTTTGTTTTCGTCTGTGGCGTATACGGCAGCCTCGACAAGGTGCTCCTCCATGGCCACACGACTGCCCTCATCATAGCGATGAAAAAGCAGCAATCCTTTTGGTAGGTTTGAATAGTTTAGTCCTTCGATATCAAGTAATTCATCCAGAATTTCATTGAAACGGTTATCATGAAGAAGCTCTGATATATTCATGCCTTTTTTCTTTAAACTGTTCTTCAGGCTTTCATAAAAAGCGAATTTCTCGATGTGTTTGAAAAAGTAATGAACTGAATTAAATCCTGTATCAGATTGTAAAATGTCCTTTTGATCCGGCTCATTGGCTTGCCTGAACTCGAACAGGTGTTTGAACATTCGGGATGCTGCACCAGAAGCCGGTACAAACTTGAGAATACTGTAATGTGTGCGTTGCTCGTTGAAATGAGCTATCAAACTGTTTAGTCCTTCGGTCGTCAACTGATGCAATCCGTTTCCTTTGGTGGCTGGAGCCTGGAGTTCGAGAAAGGGAAATCCGGTCTTGAAATGGTTTATCTGATTTTCAACTTGCTCAGGACTAATCCCCTTGGCTTTCATTTGTTGGAGGTCGGCGGTAGTAAACATACTTTTCGTTTTAAAAGTTAAAAGTAGCAATTTCTTTTATTACTCAAATAAAGATACCGATAAACTTAATAAAATGGTTTTGCTACTTTTGCCAGAACAAAAGTGATGTAAAAAAATTTGTTTATGGCCGGAATCTTTCTATATAATATAAAACATCTGCTACAGACTGAAAATCAGCCTCGGATAAAAGTAGCCGGAAAAAAAATGTCACAAATTGAAGGCATTGAAAACGCCTGGTTATTTATCGAGGATGGACTTATCAAGGCATTCGGTTCGATGGCCAATTTAGATAGGTCAACTCTGTTAAACGGCAAAGTTTCAATTCAGGAGATTGATGTCAGCAACCGAATGGTTTTTCCCTCCTTTGTTGATTCACACACCCATTTGGTTTATCCCGCCTCCCGCGAAATGGAATATATCGACAAAATCAAGGGCTTGTCGTACGAGGAGATAGCTGCCCGTGGCGGTGGTATTTTAAACACCGCTCGCCGGATGACAACCATTTCGGAAGAGGAGTTATTTACATCGGCTGTCGATCGCCTTAACGAAATCATGTTTTTCGGAACCGGGGCTGTTGAAATTAAAAGTGGGTATGGGCTAAGTTTGGAGGCTGAGCTTAAAATGTTGCGGGTTATTAAGCAACTGAAGCGTTATTCTCCGCTTACCATTAAGGCAACATTTTTAGGGGCGCATGCTGTCCCTATGGCCTACCGGGATAATCAAGCTGCCTATGTTGATATCGTAGTTAATGAGATGATTCCACAAGTGGCTGAGGAGGGATTAGCTGATTTTATCGATGTGTTCTGTGATAAAGGTTTTTTTACTGTTGCAGATACAGAGCGCATTCTTGAAGCAGGTTTGCAATTTGGACTTAGAGCCAAAATTCACGCCAATGAGTTGGATTATAGTGGTGGAATCCAGGCTGGTGTGAAATATGGGGCGCTCTCTGTCGATCATTTGGAATTTACCGGTAAGGAGGAAATCGATATTTTATTGAAGTCGGATACCATGCCTACCATTTTGCCTGGCGCAGCATTTTTTCTGGGAATGCGTTATGCGCCCGCCCGCGAAATGATTGACGCCGGGTTGCCCATAGCCTTAGCCAGTGATTTCAATCCCGGCTCGTCTCCTTCAGGAAATATGCAGCTGATTCTGTCCATGGCTTCCATTCTCTATCGAATGTTGCCTGAGGAAGGACTTAATGCCACCACTATTAATGGAGCTTATGCCATGGGATTAAGTGATGTTCTAGGTAGTATTGCCATTGGAAAAAAGGCCAATGTATTTATAACCAAACCAATTCCCAGTTTTGAATACATGCCTTACGCTTATGGATCGAATAAGGTGGAAAGGGTTATTCTTAATGGTGAGTTTCAAAACGTGATAACCAATTGATAACAATTTAACATAAGAATGGCGGCGAGAAATAGAGTAATTGTTATTTTAGACCCTTGATTTTCAGCAAAGAATTCTTTACAATAAATAAGGTAATTATAAGGATGAAAGCTTTTAAGGCATACGATATACGGGGAGTTTGGTTAAAAGATTTGGATGAGACTGTGGTATATAGGATTGGATATTTCTATCACAGGGTTTTTCCTGTTCAATCAGTGTTGGTAGGGCGTGATATACGACTTTCTTCCGATGCTATGTTTGAGGCCCTTTCCGAAGGACTGCGCGATTCAGGAATTGATGTTTATGATGCCGGACTTACCACCACTCCAATGAACTATTGGGGTAATGGAGCTTACGGGTTTGATGGCTCTATCATGATTACTGCATCGCATAATGCGCCGGAATACAATGGTTTGAAGTTCTCAGGACGTGATGTGCAGCCCATTGGTTATGCAGAAGGGCTGAATAGGTTGGAAGCTCTTGTAGATAGTAATGAGCTGGTAATCAAACGCCAGCGTGGAAAGCTTTATCAAAAGGATTACGCAGCAGCCTATTTGCAGTTTCTTGAAAAATACACCACCGATTTAGATAACCTAAAAGTGGTTGTTGATTGTTCAAATGGAATGGCAGGGTTGTTTGCAAGACAGTTGTTTGGAAATGATACTTTGTACTTGAACCTGAATCCCGACGGGCATTTCGCGGCGCATTATCCAAATCCTCTGGAGGCAAAGAATCGCACTCAGATTGAGTCGGTGGTGAAAGAAGAGTTGTGTGATGTGGGGGTGATATTTGATGGAGATGCTGACAGGGTGATGTTTATTGACGAGAAGGGCCAGTTTGTTTCACCTGATTTGGTGATTGCGCTACTTGGCCTTCATTTTTTTTCAGGGAACACACCTAAAGAGAAAGTCGTTCAGGACATCAGAACTTCAAAGGCAGTTAGTGAGTATTTAAGTCGTTACGGTGTTGAGGTTGAGACCTGGCGTGTGGGTCGTGCATTTGGGGCAACTAAACTTAAGGAGGTAAATGGCATTTATGGCGGAGAACTTGCAGGCCATTACTATTTTCGTGACTTCTACTTTTCTGATAGTGGATTATTGGCCGCTTTGTTGGTGCTCAACATACTTAACAAAGCAGCAGCTAACAACATTACTTTCAGTCAACTGATATCAGATATTTCGGTTTATGCCAATACGGGAGAGGTGAATTTTAAAATAGCTCAAAAACAGGAGGCTATGGATGCCTTGAGAGCGTATTTTGAACAAAATGAAACTCCTGAAAAAATTATGGATTTTGATGGATACCGGCTCGAGTTTGCTGATTGGTGGTTTAATATTCGTCCCTCAAATACTGAGCCGTATCTTCGTTTTTTAGCTGAAGCAAGATCAGAAAAGTTACTTAAGGAGAAAACGGACATCATTTATAAAATTCTTGATACATTTAAGTGATACTTTCCGCAAGACATATCCCACTCAGGTTTATTATGGTGTCGATACTTTTATTGTCGTCATTCATTACATGCGCTCAGGAAAATGATTCCATTAACAGAAAACGACTGAACGCCGTGGTGTACACCGGAGCAGGTTTGTATTCGGCCACCATGGGCGCACTGTATTTTGCATGGTACAAGGATAGTGACTTGGTTGGTTTTCATTGGTTTAACGACAATAAAGCCTGGCTGCAAGTGGATAAAGTGGGCCATACTACAACGGCTTATGTTATGACCAATTATGCTTTTTGGTCACTAAGGTGGGCAGGTGTAAGTAACAAAAAAGCCGCTCTTTATGGAGGCCTCATGGGCTTTACGGCTATGACAGTGATTGAAATCTGGGATGGATTCTCTGCTAAATGGGGTGCTTCTCCTGGTGATTTAATGGCTAATGTCTCGGGATCACTCCTGTTTACCGGTCAGCAGCTACTTTGGAATGAGCAGCGTATCAGATTGAAGTTTTCGTATCATCCTACACACTATGCTCCTTATCGACCGGATTTATTAGGAGAAACAGATCTCCAGCGCATCCTGAAAGACTATAACGGTCAAACCTATTGGTTGTCGGCCAATATCAAGAGTTTTCTGCCAAAACAGAATAGGATACCTGGCTGGTTAAATGTGGCGGTAGGCTATGGTGCTTCAGGAATGCTTGGCGCTAACTCAAATCCACCCGATTATAATGGTATGCCTCTTCCTGAAGTGAATCGGGTGCGGCAGTACTATTTTTCATTGGATGTAGATTGGACAAGAATAAAAACGCGTTCCAAAGGCTTAAAGTTTATTTTTAAAGCACTGAACTTCATTAAAATACCTTTTCCAACACTGGAATATAACCCGCAGAACGGAGTGGTTTTTTACTGGCTGTATTTCTAGGTGGATTTATTGATGTTGTCGTCCTTTCTTTGTTGCCAGATTCCAAATTACACCATTTATATCAAAAGGTTGGAAAGGTAAGTTGACATAATCATGGCAGCCTGCTTTTAGTAGTTCCTCCTTTGATTGAACAGTGTCTGGGTCAATAGCCGCTATTATCAAAAGATGAGGTGAAATTTTTGCTAAGGCTTTTATATAAGCTATCGGATTGGTTTTTATTTCATCAATTTTTACAATTACGGCGAATAAGCCTTTAGAAAATCGACAGTTCTCCAAGGCGACAGGGCCATTGTCGAGGTATTCGATTTTTAGTGCTGGCACTAGCAATAAACGTGAAAGCTCTTGTGCAGTATCATTGGAGTTTGAGATACATCCGATTAATTTTTTCGTGATTTTTGGAACAAGTTTCGTGAAAAATGATTCGGGATTTTGAATAGGGTTGTGCGGTATTTTGAAATAAAAAGTCGATCCCCTTTTTGGAGTGGAGGTTACCCAAATACTTCCTCCCATGCTTTCAATAATGGCTTTCGAGATGCTTAATCCCAAACCAGTGCCACCAAATATTTTATCTTCCGTGAAATGATTTATCTGGTTAAAAGTTTCAAAAATATGATCAGTGTATTCTTTGTCGATACCTATACCTGTGTCTGATATTTGAAAAACAATATCCTTATTTCTTATACTATAGCCAAAGCTTATTTGTCCATCGAAAGTGAATTTAATGGCATTGTCGACTAATTTTGAAAGTACTTGCTTTATCCGGCTGCCATCTGTTTCAACAAGTTGGGATTGATCACTGATGTTGATTTCAAAGCTAAAGTTAATGGCTTTGTTTTCAATTTGTTTTACATACTTTAGATAGGTTTCAACAGCTATGCATTTCAAATAAGTCGGGGCTTGAATCAAGGAGAGTTGCCCGGTTTGATACCTGGAGTAGTCCATGATATCGTCCATGATTTGGGTCAGGTTATTGCCTGCGTTCATAATTGATTTTATATACAAATCGAGGTCGTTTTTAGTTAAATGCTGCTGGGTGAGTAACTGTGAAAACCCCATTATTGTATTCAATGGAGTTCTTACCTCATGCGACATGTTATTTATAAAGTTCGACTTCAGTTTGCTGATTTGTTCTGCTTTTTCTCTGGCAATAATCAGTTCGCTTTCATATTGCTTTTCGAGTTGAATGTCTCTGATTATGGCATATATATGGGTGATGCCGTTAATGGGTATTTGTGTGAGCGAGATATCTGAGTAGCACAGTTCACCTTTTAAATCTTTGTGTTTCCATTCGAATCTGGAATAACCTAACGAGCGACCTAAAGAGGCTTTTTCCTGAAGGATTGTTGAGCTGTGTTCATTGGTTTCCTCAATGGCAAGGCTTTCAAGGGTGCGACCTGCAAGGTCTTCAATCTGGGAGGCTGCAAAGTATTGAATAGCTGCGTCATTGCATGAAACGAAAACGAGGTTGGTGTCAAAAATGCATACCGGGTCACTTGATTTTTCGAAAAGCAGCCGGTATTTGTTTTCACTTTCGATAAGGGCTTTTTCTGACTCAATCTGAAGCGTGATGTCGCGCCCGGAGCTTAAAACTTCGGATATTTCTTCTTCGTGATTTAAAATTATAGAATTACTCCATTCAATGGTTCTTATTTCATTTGCTTTGGTTAGAATAGGGGAAATGGTGTTTTCTTCAATGTTAGCTTTCCCCTTCACAATCTGGTGAAATCTTTGCTGCATTTCTCGTCCTTTAGCCAATGGCACACAGGTATTAAACCAATTCTTTCCTTCAAGTTCATTGGTGTTGTAGCCCAGAATTTCAAGACCTTTTCTGTTTATTAGTGTAATTTCGCCATCGCGGTTTATGGCCAAAACAATAACCCCAACTATATCGAGGTATTTTTGAATGGTATTGCGTTGATCAATAATTTCCTGACTATCAGCTTGCCGAAGAGACAACATCTCGTTTGCGGTAGTGGCTAATTTTTTAAATTCTTTTACATGTAATTCATCTGGGTCAATTCGTTCCTCTGTATTGGTGGACGAATTAAAAAAGGTTATAAACACCTTGAAATCACGGTTAACAATCACCGAAAGCAGGTAAGCCATGAAGGTGATTAGCAGCAACAGGCTAATAAAGAGTAAAATAATTTTTATGATGCGGGATTGTAGTTTTTGAATGTGCAATTCTTCTGCCTCAGCAATCTCTTTAAGAGTATCGTTCAGATACAACCCAGCTCCCACAATCCACTTCCAGTCGTCGTAGCCTCTGATAAAACTAATTTTTTGTTCGTAAGTGTCGGAGTTCATGCGTTTAAATCTGTAATGCATATAATCTCCCTCTGGTTTGTTTACTGCCGCCATTTCCATGTCAAAGAGCTGCAACCCGTCGGCATCCACTAAATCACGGATGTCTTTGTGTTCGCTTACTTTTTTTCCATCAAAAACAAGTGCTCTACCGTCATAAGTGTTAATAAAGACATATCCTCCATGCTCAAAATGCAGGTTTGCCATGTGGTCGAGTAGTCTTTGCTGTAATTCTTCTTCACTCTCGTGTGTGTTTTGTTTTCGACTGAAATTGATATAACTAATCACCCGATCTACTTCATGTTTAAGTAAGTATCTGTGGGCGTTCATTGACGATTCATGGTGTTTTTCAATTCTCTTTTTATGCTCCGAAAGTTCGGTTGTTATCCATAATATGCTGATAGAAAGGATAGATAAAAATCCAATGATGGCCAGAATAATAAATACACTCCTGCGGATACTTATGTTAAACTGTTTCATAACGCTTCTTTATTCTTTTTTTTCAGTGCATTAACAATCGTATTTATCAGTAAGTTTTTATTGACAGGTTTACTTATATAGGCATCTCCTCCGGCCTCAATGGCCGCTTCTCTTTCATTGTCCATGGCATAAGCTGTTTGGATGATTACCGGAAGCTCGGGGTTTTTGTTTTTGATTGCCCTTGTAGCGGTAAGTCCATCCATTATAGGCATTTTAATGTCCATCAATACAATGTCCACATCTGGTGTCTTTTCTAGAATATTTATGGCTTCCAAACCGTTACCTGCGTAATATAACAAGGCTTTTTCTGCTGATAGAAATTTTGACAACAACTGTACGTTACGTTCATCATCATCAGTAACCAGGATTTTTTTGTTTTCCAGCTGATTTTTGAATTCTGTCAGGGCAGGAGGCTGATTTTGCAGTGGAGAACCCTTCGGGGTATTAGCGTCGTAGGGTATTGTGAAATAAAAAGTGGTGCCTTTTCCAACTTCCGATTCGAGCCAGATTTTTCCTCCCATTTTCTCGACCAATGCTTGCGATATACTCAATCCAATTCCTGTGCCCCCGTAGAGCTCCTTTTCCTGATTAGGTACTTGCATAAATCGATCAAAAATAAGCTTATAATGAGCAGGGTCAATGCCAATTCCAGTGTCCGTAACGTGAAACTCAAGTAGATTGTCCTTCACTGTGTACCCAAATCTAACTTCTCCCTGATGCGTAAATTTAATGGCATTACTAATCAGGTTTATCTGAATTTGTTTGAAACGGGAGGCATCTATAAAAATGTTTTCGACCCGATTGTCAGGTAAATCCAGATAGAACTGAATTCCTTTTTGCTTAATGGTTAGTGAAAAGAATTGATAAATCTCGTTCAGAGTTTTCGTGAGGTTAACTTCTTCTGGTTGTATAGTCACGATTCCAGCCTCTATCTGGCTAATTTTCAGTATGTCATCGATTAGGTTTAAAAGCTGTCCACTCGATTTGTTGATGATTGTAATATACTGATTCATTTCATCGGCTGTAATATTACTTTCGTTCAGCAATTGCGAAAATCCCAAAATAGCATTCATTGGGGTTCGGATTTCGTGCGACATATTGGCCAGAAACGCCGATTTTAGCCGATCGCTTTCGATGGCTTTTTCCTTTGCTGTCACCAGTTCTTTCTGTGTTTCCAGTTTTTCTGTAATGTCGTGAATCACGCTAAAAACAAGTCTTCTTCCCTGGTAGTTTATCTCACCTGTGTACAGTTCTACATCTTTTATCTGGTGGTTGGCCGCTTTGTGTTTAAATACGAAATAGTTTTGTTCGCCAACCAATAATTTTTTGACATATAGCTCAAGGTTTTCTCTGGGTAAGGTGTTAATATCGAAGATGCAGGTTTGTTTCAACTCATCCTCTGTTTTACCGTAAAAGACACAAGCGGCTTTGTTGGCTTCCACTATCTCGCCCGAAATGGGGTCGAAAAGGAGCATGATGGATTGGTTATTTTGAATGAGCGAGCGATATCTGGCTTCGCTTTGTTTCAGGTCTTCCTGGCTTTTCAGTAATTCTTCCTGACTTCGTTTAAAATCGGTGATGTCTTGTTTTATGGCTATATAGCTGCTTATATCTCCGTTATGATCGGTTACCGGGGCAATTACTGCCGACTCCCAGTACAGCTCGCCACTTTTTTTTCGGTTATGAAATTGCCCGTTCCATGTTTGGCCTGAACTTATCGTGTTCCATAATTCGCTGTAAAATGCTGGAGACATTTTTCCTGATTTGAGAATGTTGACTTTCTTTCCAATAGCTTCATCGCCAGTATAGCCTGTAGTTTTGGTGAAGTGAGGGTTCACATATTCTATTCTACCCGTTGTGTCCGTTATCACCACAGAGGAGGCACTTTGTTCGATAGCGGTTGTAAGCTTGAGTAATTTTGCGTCAGTTTCTTTTATTTTCGTAATGTCGGTAATGAACCCTTCCAGGTGGGTATATACTCCATCTTCCATTAATCCCTGACCGAACTCGGTTACCCAGACCAGCTGTCCGTTTTTATGAGTTATTCTGTATTCCAGCTGGAAACTCGGGCCTTTTTTGAGCTGAGTGAGGATGGTGTCGTGGACGAAGTTTCTGTCATCGGGGTGTATAATATCGCGGAAGGCTAATTTACTATTGTCCGTTAGTTCGTCGGGATGATAGCCGGCTAAAGTGAGAAGTCCGTTACTGATAAATTCCATCGTCCAGTTCTCGTCGTTGGTGCATCTGTATACAATACCTTTCAGGTTGCCTATTAGTGTGGCATATTGTCGCTGGCTGTTAACTAAATCATATTCTTGTTTTTTGGCCTCGGTTATGTCCATGCCGCTGCTTAAAATCCCGGTAATGACCTTTTTGTCATTTTTAATGGGTTTATGCTGCCACGATATTAACTTGTAAGTACCGTCTTTTGTGATTATTTGACTTTCAAAATCTTCGATAATGTCAGTTTCTCCCGTCATTAACCCATTCATTACATTAGAAATAACCGGTTTTGCTTCTTCCGGTATAAAAAGATTGATCCAGGATTGGCCAATTACTTCTTCCGCGGCATAACCCAGTATTTCAAGTCCTTTACGGTTAATCATTGTGATCAATCCTTCGTTATTGATTGCCACAAACATTACTTCTGCCAATTCCAGGTATTGTTGCGAAAGTGAACGCTCGATGGCGAGCGTTTCGGCAGCCAATCTTTCTCTGCTGAGGTCGCGCACAATAGCAATGAAAACCGGTGGCTTTTCTTCGTGCGACATTTGCAGTGTTACTTCCGCCGGATAGGTTGTGCCGTCTTTTCGTTTTTGAACGACCTCGAAGGTGAGCTGCTCTTTTACTTTGGAAAATAATGGTTTAGCAAGCGCTTGAAATGAGTCCTGACCGAAAATCGCAATGTCTTCAGGTGTAAGCTCTCTCAATTCTTCAATTCTGTAGCCCAAATTATTTAAAGCGCCTTCGGTGGCATGCATGAACCTAAAACTGCTTCCGTCAAGCACATAAATCTCCGTGTTGGCGTTGTTAAGTATTTGCCCGAAACGCAGACTCAGGTTTTCTGCCAGTTTCTTCTCTGTTTGGTCCTTGATGATACACATGAGCTGATTTCCTTCGTTTGTAACGATCTCTGAAAGAGAAAATTCGGCAATGCGTATCTGGCCTCCCGGATGGTAAAACGAAAGCATCATTGCGGCCTCATTTATGGTGTTTTTGTTGCTTTGTACGCGACGTAGCAGAGCTGTGAACTTTTCTTTTTCCTCAAACCGTATCACATCAGTAACTTTTTTCCCAAAGCTGTTTTTCAGTTCTTGTAACCCGGTAAACAGGAGAAATTGTTTGTTGCCATTGGTGATTAATCCTGAAGAATTCAAAACAACAATAGGTATAGGGGAGGAGTTGAAAAGATTCCAATATCTGTTTTCCGACTGGTTTATTCTTGACATTAAACGCGACTCCTTTTTTATAATCACTATCCTTTTGAGCCACGACCAACCAAAAAACCACAACAATAGAAAAATGGCGGTAATAACGGCGAAAACCAGAAAGAAGTTTTTGGATAGCAGATAGCTCGATTCGGTTGCACTGTCAAGGTCGTCATATACCGAGATCATGAATTTGTTCTCACCCAGATAAAGTGGTGTGTGTGCAAGCAATACCTGATCCGTATTATTTTGTTCATCCAGATAGCTTACAGTGGCGGTGCTGGTTGTGTGATTGTTCATTTGACTGAGCCACTCCAGGTTTTGTGCTTTTTCTTTATCAGAAAGGGCCGGATGGTTGACGAATTCATCTTCTTCAGGAAAGCCCAGATCAGGAAACCCCGGTTGAGAGTTAAACAAAAAATGGCCTTCCTTATCGCAAATTTCGATTGAATAATTTTGATAGGTAGTGTCGGAAAAAAACTTTTGGCAAAAATTGGTGATGCTGTAAGTCGTAAAAATAGATCCAATGTATTGCTTTTCAGTAAAAACGGGATAGACAAGATTGACAAAGAGTTCATTGTCATTGCTAAAAAAACTCTTCCCGATCGTTGGTTCCTGGAGTTTAGCCGCAGATTTGACTTCAGGAAAGGTGTGAATTTTCTTAACGAAGTCTGGGTCAAAGTTTGGAGAACTGTGCACATGAAATGGTATACCACTGGTGTCGAGAAGGGCTACAACCAGAAAATCATTCATGCTGGTTTCATGGATTGTTTTAAACAAGCATGATTCATCTTTTTCGCCATGCATCTTCCTTCGCTGAACGAATTCCCTGAACTCAGCTGTTTGGCTGTAGATGTTGAGATCATAAAATTGCTCGTTAATATTGGTTTCTGTAAACGACCTGATGTCTTTTGCTTTATTCAACAAATGATCTTTTGTGTTTTCGATGGTTCTATGTCGGAATTGTTCGCTAACGATTATCGCATAGCCTAGTGCAAGCATAAATAGCAAGGTGGCGATAACCAAAATAATCAATTTGTTTTTATCGGTACGTAGAAAGAGTGAAGTCATCTAACTGGTTTTATAAAATACAGAAACAAAAAACAGCCTACCTTTAGGGAGGCATAAATGTATAAAAAAAACAATCATGCTGTGCATTTTTTTTGCATAGCATGATTGTTTTCGTATTTCAGGTATGGATAATCTCTTGTTTTAAAAACCGACTTCGGTATTTTTATGCAATAACCCTACGCACTGCGTCGATGATTGTTCCGTCAACCCATTTGATTACTGCTACAATCTCATCGCCAAGAACAAGTTTCTCCGGTACACCACAAATGGCTTCAGCTTCAGCTTTCAGTTGTTCAATGGTTTTAATCGGCAATCCACTGTTTTTTACTTTATCGATAAGATCCTGACGGAGTGGATTAATTGCGATTCCCCTTTCGGTTACAATCACATCGATCATTTCACCAGGAGCGCAAATGGTTGTTACTTCGTCTCTTATAACCGGAATGCGGTCGCGGAACAAGGGTATGGGCAGTATGGTGGTTTTGGCAAAAAGGGTGTTTTGCCAGCCGCCAATACCGTGAAGCAGGTATCCATCACTGTGGGTAACCACGTTGGCGTTGTAGTTCAAATCGACTTCGGTAGCACCAAGAATAACAACATCCAGCATCGAAGCGAAATTCCCTTTTCCATGGAAATTATAACTTGTGAAAGGTGAGGTTGCTACATGATTGGCATTCTCACGCATACTTCTCACGCCATCCAGATCGAAGGTCTGACCATCAAGAATATATCCCACAAGCCCTTCTTCAAGCATCTCCACTGCGTATTTGTTGCTGCCAGCTCTGATAAAACTGGCTTTCCAGTTGTTTTTTCTGAGTATCTCACCAAAATAATTGCCAATCGACAGGGCTGTTCCACCTGCCCCGGCCTGATAAGAGAATCCATCATAAATGAGTCCGGCTGCTTCGCAAAATTGGGCGGTTATTTCTGCAATAAGCAGTCTGTCAGGGCTCTTGGTGATCATTGTTGTTCCTGAGACGATTTTTTCAGGCAGGCCCACCTGATCCACTTTTACGACGAAGTCGACGTAATTTCCCTGAATTTGCCATGGAACACAGGGAAATGGGACGATGTTATCGGTTACAACAATTACCTTTTCGGCATATTGAGAATCGCCTAAAGCGAATCCTAACAAACCACAGGCAGCCTGTCCGTTAACGCCGTTGGCATTGCCAAAAGCATCGGCTGTTGGCGCTGCAATAACAGCGATATCGATTTTAACTTCACCATCCTGGATGGCTTGGTAGCGTCCTCCATGTGAGCGCAATACGCCTATTCCTGACATTTTCCCCTCAGAAACAAATTTCCCTAAAGGTCCGTTCATGCTCCCTTCAATGCGGTTGATTGTGCCATCCTCCATGTATTTTATCATTCTTTCCTGGCATGGAAAGGAGGCTGATGGAAACCACCGCAGGTTTTTAATGCCTAACTCATGGGCAATATCAAATATTTGATTCGATATTAGGTCGCCATTCCTGAAATGGTGATGGGTGGAAATGGTCATGCCGTCCTTTAACCCTGATTTGATCAGAGCCTCTTTCAGACTGGCAACTGTTTTGTTCCCGTCGTCAGGATAATCGATGCAGGTTGAAATTGAAGGACTGTGTTTTTTCCCCGTTGGACGATGCATGCCTACTCCTTTGTAAGGGAAATGTTGTTCTCCGTTAATTACCGTAGGAACTAACCTCCCCACAGCATTTTTTACCAGATTATCATATTTTTTCATGTGCTCGGTTTACTTTATGTTTAAAAAATCATGAGAACCATAACTTGATCTTTTTGACTTAATTCATCAACTGAATTAAGTGAGATCTTCCCAATTGGGTTCTAATTTACCGGTTTTTATGGCCAGAAGTATGGTGCGTTGAGCTCTTTTAACAACCGGAGCATCAATCATTTTCGTTCCCAATGAAACTACGCCAAGTCCATTTTCTTCGGCTTCTTTAAATGCAAGGACGATCTTTTTCGCTTTGTCAATTTCAATTGCTTCCGGTGCAAAATTCTCATGGATTACCGCAATCTGTCGTGGGTGTATACATCCCATGCCATCGAAGCCTAACCCTTTGCTGGTTTTTACGTTCTCGGCCAAAGCATTCATGTCGGAAACGTCGGAAAAAACAGAATCGATAGGCTGGATGCCCGCGGCGCGACATGCGTTTACAACCATGCTTCTTGCGAAGAACGACTCAGTACCTGCTGTTGTGCGCCGTGTTCCCATATCTGCAGTGTAATCTTCGAGGCCGATGGCTAAAGCGGCAACATTCATCGCGGCAGTGGCTATTGAATAGGCATTAAGTACTCCTTTGGCACTTTCGATAATGGGCATGAGCCATATCGGAAAATCGCCCATCTGATGTTGACTTTTAATCTCTTCAATGGCTTGATTCACTCGTATCAAGTCATCAGGATGTTCGCATTTCGGCACAAGTATCAGGTTGGGATACTGAGGCACAACTATTTTGAGGTCATCAAGTCCTTTGGGTATCTGATTGATACGCACCATACGTTCCGCTCCGTAGAAATTCAGGTTACGTAAGGCATTTCTAACTAAAAACGTGGCTTCGTATTTCTTCGAAGGAGCAACGGCGTCTTCCAGATCGAGAATAAGTCCATTAGGATGGTGGATTCCGGCACTAATCATTAATTTCGGCGTGTTACCCGGAAGGTAAAGCCGTGAAAACCTGAACTGTTCCTTCTGAGTAGGTTTTTTGTTTTCGGCACTTCCCTCGAGTAAATAATCCTTGTTAGAGGAAATTTGAAGTTTTATGGCAGCTTCAATGCGCGCGGCCAGGACAAAATCCAGAGCACCTGTGTCCTCGATGATCAAATGACCATGTTCGATTTCAAAAAAATTAAGCATGTCTTCAGCAAGCGCATGAATCGATTTTCCGTATAAAGCCATGACCTTACTCTTGATATCGATAACGTTACCTCCCGATTTGCGCAACTCAAAAGCTACAAAACAATCTGATTTCGTATCAGGACTGTTATTGCCAGCAAAGCTGTAATTATTCATAGGCATATGATTAAAATTTGCGAGCAAAGTTACTGAGTGTTTTCCAGTTATTAACTAGAAATCGTCTAAATTTTAAAAAGAAAAAGCCGCATTTCAGCGGCTTTTAAAAAGGTGTTATCTCTTACTGGTTTTCCATTTGGTAAATATTGCTTTGGTTGCGGTATCCTGGTAAATCCTGATACCAATCGGGGAACAAGGTTCCGGATGACTCAGCCCAATCTCTGAATTTAAGGTAAGCAGTTAGAATGTCTGCCTTTTCAACAGGCCATTCAAAATCTTCCGGTATTTCAATTACCCACGGCAAATTAGTGGAGGTAACATAGTATCTTCCTGTAGCGGGATCAGAATTGTCGGCTTCCTGCCCGAAATACGATGCGTCTACCATCTCAGTTGGTGTGTGATCGATCAGGTGGATCTCTTTGCCACGTTCCTGATTGATGAACATGAACGGATTATAGGGCGGCGTACCTATGCTGGCCTGAGGCGTAGCAAAACTAACGTGCACTGTAATGGTGTCTATTTCCATGGTGTTTCCTCCCGGAACTGTGTTTACCATCGAGGTTCCCAAATAATCATTGATGGCATCGTAAACTATCAGAACCGCCTTGTTGATTGGGCCTTGTTCCATGCCATTTGCCCCGATCGTCACTGCTGATCCAACAATTTCCGTTCCTGTCACACTGGCGATTGCTGTGGTCGGCACATCGAATTCAATTCCAAACCCATTGTTTAAGCTGGCACCAACGGCGGCGATATGGAATTTACCAAAAATCTCAACTACTTTGTTCTCACCGTTTTTAACTATTTTGTAATTGGTTTGTACTACTAAATCGTTAAAGTCGTAATCGCCTCGTCCAGTCCATAAATCTTCAAACGCTAAGCTGGTGAAGTCTGTTTCGTTAGGGTAATAATCATCAGAACATCTTAATGGGTCGTTAGGATAGTCGTCCTGGTCATCAGGGCATCCATCGCCATCTGTGTCCGGATTTTGCGGAGTTCCTGCACCAGGATTACAACTGGTGGTAGGGATAAAGCAGGAGCAGTCGAAGCTTACATCCGGGCTAACAGTTCCGGTGTTGCTATCAATGCCATTGGCATCACAGATATCAATATAACCATCAATATTCCCACTACCATTGATCCGTGTTTCGTTGGCAATTTGAAACAGAGCACATGAAGCTGACGGGCCATGAACTACACTGTTGAAGTGGATGTTATTCGATTTTAGCAAGCTTTGCGCTTCCATGTTGGTAACAGAAGATCCATTTAAATAGGTGCTTTGGTTTACTTGCACATAGGCATTCATGTTGTTGTAAAATGCACTGTTCTGATTGAAATTGCCTGTAATAATCAGTTTGCAGTCGTTGATAAACTCAACGTTTTGGCCTCCATTGTTGTTAAAGTGTCCTGAAACAACCATTTCTCCCATATTGTATCCAAAGCCATTGTTGTTGTAATGACCTGCTACGTTCATTGTGCCTGAGTTATAAACATCTCCCGAATTTGGATTGATGTTAACTGTTCCGGCAATATTCATTATGCCCTGGTTTTCAAAGTTTCCAGACATGTTGGTCAGGGTAAGGTTGTTTGAGATGGCTGTAACCCCGAAGTTGACAAAATTGTCAATGCGCTGAAAGCCACCGGTTGATGAGTTGAATACACCGCTTGTGCTGATGTAAAAATCGCCTCCGTCGTTGCTTCCATTAATATTACTTGCAGTAATTGTTCCGGCAACGATTAGTGTGCCGCCTTTAAAATTCAATTGGTTGCTGATGTTAACTGATGCGCCGGGCAAGATGCTGTAAACCAGACCCTCTTCGATGTCTACTTTGTTGTAGTTTCCCGAAAGAGCCACATCGTAAACACTCCAGTCGGGCTCACTGTGTAAGGGGGAAACAGTTTTAAAAGAAGATATAGCGGCTTTTGTTGTGTTAAAAGTGTAGTGTATGGCGTTACCTACAATCTCTACTTCAACAGTTTCCGTGTTGTTGTTTACGTCCTGATTTTGGATAAACAGCGAAGTGAATCGTGTTGGAATTACCAAAGTGGTTTGAAACGACATATAAGGGTCGGTCATGCCGCTGGCGATGAGTTTGCCACCTTGGGTCGGATTTCCTGTAAAAACCCTGAATTTGTGCATTGGCTCTTGGGGGTTGATGCTGTTAACCTCCAGATGCAACATGACTTCCTTGGTGGTTTCAAATTTGAAGTTGGGATCAATCTGCAATGATTCAAAATCATCCTTATCGACCGGCGCAGGCTGATTGTTTTTGTTACATCCAGAAAATGCTATAGCAAACATTACAATGATGACACTGCTATATTTAATCATCGAAGAAAAAAAATGAGCTTTCATTTTAGTATAGATTATTAGTTCAGGCTAAATTAGCAATAATCGTGCAAATATTTGTAAAATGCAGATAATTAATAAAATAAAGTGTTTCATCACTGCTCAATTCCGGAAGTGATATACTTTTCTTCCCAATTTTGGAAAGGGGTTGTTGCGATGGCCAAGAATTGCTAATTCGATAAAACTGCATTTTGGGAGTTGAATATTTTAGCATGATGAACAGGGCATCTTATTTCTCTGTATTTTTGTCACCCGGCTTCGGATATAAACTTTCTTTCTACTTGCACACATTAAGTTCCGGAGCCGGGTTTTTTATGAAAAAGGGTTTACCATATTTTTTGGTTTTTGTGCAGTTAGCAAGTTTGCTTTACCTTTTGCTTTCCGGTCATGTTATTGCGTCCAGTCCACACGGCATGTTGGTGGAAGCTTCCGGGATTTTCTTTGGATTGTTAGCGATCTATACCATGAAAGTTGGTAACTTTCGCATTACACCTTTGATTAAAGAGAATGGTACAATGGTCGACAGCGGTCCTTATCGCTACATTCGCCATCCAATGTATTTGGCGCAGCTGGTGGCTGTTGCTCCATTGGTTGTTGATTATTTTACCTATTCAAGGCTGGCTGTTTTTATTTTATTAACCTTGGTGCTATTGTTGAAAATACGCTTTGAAGAAAGGCTCCTGTCCGCTCATTTCCCCGGATATAAAGCCTATGCCGAGAAAACCTGGAAGTTGATTCCATTTGTTTACTAGCCAAAACCGGAGGTGAAATTTTGTCAGTTTTTTTATTTCTGACAGAGAAAAATTTGTAATTACTGCTTGGCATATCATTTGATAAGTGGGTAACAAAAAAACTAACATGGCTTTACATTCTGTTGGATCACACGATGAGGTGTTGTCTTTTTTACAAGATAAAAAAAAATCCTATATCCTGCTCTATAAGCAAGGATCGGAGGCGAGTGAATGCAGTTATCAGAATATCGATATGGCTGTTAACGCGTTGAAAGATGTGCGTTTAGCGGCAGCGGATGTAACCAAAGTTCGAGATATCCATATCCATTACCCTGTTACTTCTGTGCCCTCCTTGTTGGTGTTTGAGGGGAAAACTTTCTCAAATGTGGTAAAAGGATGCAACGATGATGGCTTTTACAAGTCCTTGTTTGAAAGCGCTTTATTCTCGGCTCGCAGAGACGAAAGTGGAGAACCACAAAAACGTGTTACCGTTTATTCCACTCCAAGTTGTTCCTGGTGCAACACGCTAAAAACACATTTGAAGAAAAATGGCATTCGTTTTACCGATATTGACGTATCCCGTGATCAAAAAGCTGCTGAGGCTATGGTGCGCAGAAGTGGGCAGCAAGGTGTTCCTCAAACCGATATAAATGGCGAAATGATTGTGGGTTTTGATAAGGCCCGTATTAATACATTGCTTGGAATTCAATAACATAAACTAATAAATATAAATAAAATGAAGGAACTTCAACCATTAAATGAGAATGTGTTGCTTGATGTAAGCGACAATAAAGCTGAACAAAAAACTGCCGCCGGGATTATTATTCCTGATTCAGCAAAAGAAAAACCACAGTACGCACAGGTTGTTGCTGTCGGCAACATTGAAAATCCGGGAATCGTTGTGGGCGATGTAGTTTTTTATAAAAAATACGCAGGTACTGAGTTTGATTTTGAAGGCAAGAAATACCTGATGGTGCCTTATGCCGATTTGTTAGCAAAAATTGTTGAAACTGAGGCGATATAGGCTTAGTTTACCACTGAAAAGTGACTTTGCCGTCAGGTAGGGTCACTTTTTTTTATCTCAGTTTTTTAAAGGCTTTGCCTAAATTGTCGATTAAATCACTGGCAGAGAGCGCCTCCATCGATAGCTTTCTCGTAGCCAAATCACCGGCCAATCCGTGAATAAAAACACCAACGACCGCTGCCTGACCTGGGCTGTATCCTTGAGCCAACAATCCGGTAATCAGTCCGGTAAGCACGTCACCACTTCCGCCTGTAGCCATGCCGGGATTTCCTGTTGAATTGAAATATACCGAACCATCGGGGAATGCAACTGCAGTATTTGCCCCTTTCAGAACAATATAAATGCCATGTTTGGTGGCCATTGCTTTTAACTTCTCCAGTCGGTCAAAATCATTTTTCCAGCCTCCGGCCAGTCTTTCAAACTCCTTCGGGTGTGGTGTGAGAATGGTGTTTTTTGGTAAAAACGGTATCCATGTTTTGTTTAAGGACAGGATGTTTAGCGCATCGGCATCTAACACTAGCGGAACCTGAGTTTCCTGAATGATTAATTTGATGGCTTTTTGGGTTTGTTCTTCCACTCCAAGTCCAGGACCTGCGCCGATGGCTGTATATCCGTCCAGCTTTGGCATTTCCGATAAATAGTATTCATATCTGTCCAGGCTAAGCATGGCCTCCGGACAAGCCGCTTGCATTATTGCCGCTCCCCAGCGGGGAGTGTGGGCATGTACCAAACCGACTCCTGATCTGATGGCTGCTCTGGTGGATAGAATGGCTGCTCCCATCTTCCCATAACCACCCGCAACAATTAACGCATGGCCGTATGTACCTTTGTGTGTGTATTTTTCTCTTGGTTTCCGCATAGGGGCAATATCTCTTCGGTTCATGTAGAAGTGCCGCGTTGCAACATTGTTGATGAAATCATGGTGCAACCCGATATCAAGAATTTCCCAATCGCCTACAAATGAATCATTTTCTGGCAGGAGAAAGGCCAGTTTTGGGAACTGAAAACTAAGTGTGTGATCAGCTCTGATAATGCTGTCACGTGATTCGGTGTATTTGTCTGCAAATAATCCTGAAGGGATATCAATGGCTATTTTTAGGGCATTCGAACGGTTAATGTGGCTGATCACTTTTTCAGGGAGACCAGTAGGTTCTTTGCTCAACCCCGATCCAAAAATGGCGTCCACTACAATGTCTTCGTCTTTGATTTCCGGTAATTCCGTTTCTTCGGTCAATTCAACAAGAATGGCCTTGTTTTGCTTTAGTTTGTCAAGGTTTATGAGGTAGTCTTCAGAAAAGTTTTGACCGAATTGCAGCAGATAGGTTGTTACCTGATATCCTGAATTAATTAGCATACGCGACAAAGCAAGTCCGTCGCCACCATTGTTTCCTGGTCCGCAAAAAATACGCATCTCGCCGGATAGGGAATAGCAATTGGCCTGAATCCAGTAAAACAGCTCTTGGGCTGCCCTCTCCATCAAGTCGACAGATGCTATGGGTTCGTTTTTTATGGTGTATTGATCGGCTTGTCTTATTTGCTCAGTGCTGAATATTTTCATGGTGAAAGCTTTTTTTCAAAGCTACACTTTTTTTAAAAACTGAATTGTCTTTGTTAAGATTTTTCCAGTTCGAGCACTGTGATTTCAGGTAACATGCCAATACGACCGGGATATCCAATTGACCCCAGCCCTCTGTTAACATAGATATAGCGGGGATTGGCTTCGTCCTGATACAAGCCGGCCCAGTATTTGTAAATGTATTTGGCCGGACTCCATTTTACTTCTTTGGTTTCGATTCCAAACTGAAAGCCGTGTGTATGACCGGAAAGGGAAAGGTGAATAGGATAATTTTCAGGCACGACTACTTTTTCCCAGTGTGATGGATCGTGGGTAAGAAGCAGGTGGAAATCTGCCTTTTCACTTCCTGCAACGGCCTTTTTTAAATCGCCAAGTTGCGGAAATCTTGGGTTATGTCCCCAATTCTCTACACCAACAAGTGCCAGTGCGGCATCACCTTTGCTAATAATAACATGCTCATTACGCAGAAGTCTCCATCCAATATTTTTAAAATAGTCATACAGCTCCTGCATATTTTCCTGTTTGGCTTCTGGTGAAGGCCAGCTGACATAATCACCATAGTCATGATTTCCCAGGATAGTATAAACGCCATGGCGGGCTTTGACCTTGCTTAGTGTGTCAGCAAAATCTACTGCTTCACGCGTGGCGTAATTTACCAGATCTCCGGTAAAAACAACCAAATCAGCCTCTTGTTCGTTGATTAACCCGATGGCCTGCTCCAGTGGTTTGGTCGATGACCAGCTACCCAAGTGCATGTCAGAGATTTGAACAATTTTAAAACCTCTCAGACTCTCAGGTAAATCAGGAAACTTGATCGTCTCTTTCACGACCCTGAACTGATAAACCCATTTAAACATACCAACAAACATGGTACTTAATACAAGTCCTCCCGAAATAAAGCCCATATATTGCAAAAACTTGCTTCTGCTGATTCCTTCTTCCATGGATGAGTTTATTTCTTGTCTGCCTTTTTTATTGGATATCAAAAAGATACGGTCAATAATGCGGATAAAATCTGCCAGCAATAAAAATACGATGGGGAGAATTTTTGCGGTGTAAAGAACCAGAATTACCCCCAGTAAGTAGGTGCGAAAGGCGTTGTTCCAGTCTATCACGGGCATTATTGTTGTCCCTGTCATGAAAACACCGAGCAAGATGAGTGGAAGCCAATATAAAATCAGAAGGCTTACTCTGAGCCAGATTTTATAATTAAATACCTGCTTTTTTACTGAACTCCACAGGTATAAATCAGCCAGAATTAATACGACAAGAAAAAGATATTGCCTTGAATAAATAGGGAGACTTAATCTGAACAAAACGTATCCAGCTGCCAGAAGCAGGGGTATGAGAAAAAAAGTAAGGTGTGTTTTTTTTAAAAACTGCTGCATTTTCTTTTGTTCTAACAGCAGCAATTTGACCTTTATTGCACGCTGTTATTCTTTATGAAATTCACTAACCCTTTGGCTTGAAAAATATTCATGAGCTTTTCGGGAAGCGCGGCAAAAGTAAAGCTTTTATTTCCAACGGTGACCACTCCCTTTTCAAAATTAATGTTAATTTCATCTCCGGGTTGGTAAGCTTTCACGGCTTCCGGAAGAATAATGATTGGAAGACCCTGATTGACAGCAGATCTGTAGAAAATGCGATTAACCGATCCACAGATAACAGCTTTAACACCGGCATGGGCGAGTCCGACAGCAGGATGCTCACGCGAGCTCCCACAACCAAAGTTATCACCGGCGACAATGATGTCATCTGATTGTACCTTTTTTGTGAAGTTGGGATCGAACCCTACAAACAGGTGTTCCATGATTTTCTCTGGTTCAGAGCTTAACACGCTATAGGTAAGGTTTCCTGCAAACATTTGATCGGTGTTGAGGTTGTTGGCATCAGCATAATTCCAAACATTACCCAAACGTCGGTCATCATTTTCATCAATCGAAACGGTATTGGTCTGCTCGATGGCATAAGGGAATTTATCGTGATGTTTGCTGCCGCGCGGGTCAACGATTTCGCCCGCCAGTGCGGAGTATGCCACAGTTGCAGGAGAGGCCAGATAAACAAATGATTCCTTGTTGCCCATGCGACCTTTGAAATTGCGGTTGGCAGTAGAAATAACATGATAACCATCGGCAGGAATTCCCTGACCTGTTCCCAGACATGGTCCGCAGGAGGCGGCTAAGACATTGGCTCCGGCTTCAAGTAAGGTTTCAATAATACCGGTTTTCATGGCCTGGATATAGATTTCCTGCGATGCAGGAACTACCACAAATTGAAATCCCATGGGGACTTTTTTTCCTTTGACGATATCGGCAACAATTTTTAAGTCTTCATACCGACCATTTGTGCAAGTACCCACAAGCGCCTCGTGCAGTTTCGTTCCTTCCACTTCGGAAACGGCTTTTACATTATCCACGTGATGTGGAGCTGCAACAACAGGAAAAACGTCCTCCAGGTCAATGGTTATGCTTTTGATGTACTCAGCTCCATCATCAGCCCAAACCCCTTCAACGCTTTCGCCGAGCCACTCGTGCAATACTTCATCGTTTGGGAAAACTGCATTTTTTGCTCCCATTTCGGAAGCCAGATTGGCCAATGTCATCCGTTGATCGATGGTTAAAGTTTTTACGCCATCACCGTGATACTCGATCGACATATAATCTGCACCGCTCGAGCCAATCATCCCGATGATCCATAGGCTGAGGTCTTTGGCGTAAACTCCGGGATTAAGTTTGCCATTCAGTGTGATTTTTATCGACTCGGGAACGCGAAACCAGGTTTCGCCCACTTTCCACAATCCGGCCGACTCGGTGCGGTCGATTCCTGCGGCAAAGGCATTAAATGCTCCTGCGGTACAAGTATGGCTGTCGCTTCCAACGATTACCATTTTTGGTTTGGCATATTCAGCCATTATTTGATGACAAATTCCTTTTCCGGCATCGTGGAATTTTTTTATGCCCTGATCACGAACAATCTGTCTGATTGTTTCGTATTGGTTAGCCAATTTGGCAGTCGTGGGAGGGGCGTTGTGATCAAGCACGATGAGTAACTGGTCTGGATCGCTTACTTTTTCACCACCCATTTGTTTAAAGGTACTGAAAATACTTGAGGTGTTGTCGTGGGTGAGAATAATGTCAGGGCGCGCAAAAACGATGCTGCCTTTGGGTGCGTTGAATATTTTTTCGGCAAAAGTTCTTTTTTCCATGGTTTCAGAAATTGAGTGTTTCTTTGTCAGATGATAATTTAAACAACCGTTGATCACAATTTTTCAGGCAAAAATAACAG
Source organism: Bacteroidales bacterium UBA6244 (assembly GCA_002440885.1). GTDB lineage: Bacteria > Bacteroidota > Bacteroidia > Bacteroidales > F082 > UBA6244. The sequence continues at coordinate 3,162 of DJVY01000012.1, read as the reverse complement.
ATATTTATTCAGGGGCAACACAAATCGAATGAGGACGAATAAATTGAAATCAGTCTAAACAGAAAACAGCATTGTGATATTAGTAATTGATAATAAGATCGATAGATAGACTGAGGCGGTCAAAACGTCATCATATTGGCAGTCTGGCGGAATGTGTTTGTGGGTATATGGTTCTTGAGGTTAAAAGTTGAAAATAAATTTGGAGATATCAAACAAAATAGTACTTTTGCAGTCCTGTTTTAAGAGCGTAGGTTGGCAGGTGATTCGCTTGAGGCGGATGCTAAACCGACCATGGTCTAACATCGATGGCAGAAAAATATTGGAGGGGTGGGTGAGTGGCTGAAACCACCAGTTTGCTAAACTGACGTACGGGAAACTGTACCGGGGGTTCGAATCCCCCTCCCTCCGCCGGTTACAAAAACAATGGAACAAATAACCACCGTGAACGTTAGCGTTTTCGGTGGTTTATTGTTTTTTAATAACGGCTTAAGAGTTATTTAGAAGTCTGTGTTGCCAAAAAAATTCTCAGTATAGTTTTGTTTTTGCATATTCTTTTTAGCTTAGCCGATTAACAATTTTTCAACATGAAAATAATTACCACCGCTGTTTTATTGATGATCACTTTGTTGGTTGTTCCTGTATTTACCTGGTTTTTTGCTGTTTCTCCAACCAAAGAAATCTGGGAAGTTGTTCACGTGCTTTTATGGATTACCGGAATATCTGTATTCGTTTGTTTTGTTCTGGGTGAACTTTCTGGAAACAACAGTCAGGTGGATAAAATCTGGAGTTTGTTGCCTGTTGTTTATGTCTGGGTAGTGGCCTTTTACGGTGATTTTAGTCCCCGCTTGCTCATGATGAGTTTGTTGGTATCCATTTGGGGATTAAGACTTACTTACAATTTTGCCCGGCATGGGGCTTATCGCTGGCAGTTCTGGACAGGAAAGGAAGATTACCGATGGGAAGTGTTGCGCAACAAAAGGGAGTTTAAACCGCGTTGGAAATGGACTTTGTTTAACCTTTTATTTATTTCCGGCTATCAGAATATTTTAATTTTGCTTTTTACCATGCCCATTATCATTGCGTTGCAATACAACGATGCCCCGATAGGAATACTTGATATTGTGGCTGGTGGTCTCATGCTGTTTTTTATTGTTTTCGAAACCATTGCCGATCAGCAGCAGTGGAATTTCCAAAGCCGAAAATGGCAACTGATACGCAGCAAGAGTGCATTAGAGGGTGATTACAAAAAAGGTTTTTTGGACAAAGGGTTGTGGCGCTACAGCCGTCATCCGAACTATTTTGCTGAGCAATCCATCTGGATAAGTTTTTATTTGTTCAGCATTGCGGCCTCAGGGCAATGGCTTAATTGGTCGATTGCCGGTTGCTTGCTACTAGTGGTATTGTTTCAGGGAAGTTCGGCCTTCAGCGAAGAAATCAGCAGCAGTAAGTATCCCGAATATAAAAATTACCAAAAAAGAGTTCCTCGCTTTTTGCCATGGATAGGGATCAAAACCAAGGAGTAGAGTTTAAGATTCCCCTAATTGATAATGCTGGATCTTTGGCTGAAAACGCGACTTGAATATAAGCCGGGACATTTCTTATTTCTTTAGTTTATTAATTGTGTATAGGTCTGTTCTCCTGTCATGAAGGTTTCTAACACTTCCATATTGATTTAATTCTTTCAAAAGATCAATGTCTACATCCGCAATAATGGTCATTTCTGTATTTGGCGTGGCTTCAGCTTTTATGCCATTGTATGGAAATGCAAAATCACAGGGAGTGAAAACGGTAGATTGGGCATACTGAATATCCATGTTGTGAACTTTAGGCAGATTACCAACACTTCCGGCTATGGCTACATAACATTCATTTTCAATAGCTCGGGCCTGTGCGCAACTTCTGACTCTTGAATACCCGTTTTGCGTGTCAGTTAAGAACGGAACAAACAGTATGTTCATACCTTCATCAGCAAGCATCCTGCTCAATTCAGGAAACTCAACATCGTAACAGATGAGGATGCCAATTTTGCCGCAATCTGTATCAAAAGTCTTTATCGTGTTCCCTCCTTGAAGTCCCCATACCCTTGCTTCATCAGGGGTTATGTGTATTTTTTCATATCGTTCAACACCTCCGTCTCGCTTACATAGGTATCCAACGTTAAAAAGGCTTTTGTTTACAATTTCGGGCATGCTACCGCCAATAATGTTGATGTTGTAGGTGATTGCCATTTCCGAAAATCTACTAACGATTTCTTCTGTAAACTCGGCTAGTTTTCTTATTGCTTCCGGTTCTGAAAGGTGGTTAAATTCAGCCATGAGGGGGGCGTGAAAGAACTCTGGAAATACCGCAAAATCAGAACGGTAACTGGAAACAGCTGCCACGAAAAACTCAGCTTGCTGCATGAGGTCATTGAGGTTTTTGTATAGTCGCATCTGCCATTGTATTAATCCTAATCTGACATTGCTTTTTTTTGCTACTGCCTTGTTCGACTTTGATTCGTAATACACGTTGTCCCACTCAAGAAGTACAGCGTACTCTTGCGACTCTTTGTCTCCCTCAAGGTAGCCCCTAATGACTCTTACCGGATGAAAATCATTCGACATTTGAAAGTCAAGTACAGGGTCATGAATTTCCTTTTTTCTGACTTTATCAATGTACTCACGTGGTGTTAATTCGTTGGAATATTTGTGATAGTTTGGGATTCTCCCCCCGAAAGCAATTCCTTTCAAGTTTAATTTTTCGCAGAGGTCTTTTCTGTAGTCGTAAAGTCGTCGTCCGAGCCTTAATCCCCGAAATTTTGGTCTGATAAAGATGTCGATTCCATATAGTTTGTTGCCTTTTAGAGTGTGCGTTCCAAAAGCATAGTCACCTGTAATTTCTCTGTAGGTATGTTTTTCGTCAAATTTTGTGGAGTCAACAATAATTGATAAAGCACATCCTGCAAGTTCGTTGTTTAATTTAATCCCAACTTGTCCTTCAGGGAATTTGTCAATTAGCGTTTTTATTTGGTGTTCTTGCCAGTAGATTTCATGCATTCTTGGATAGGATTCAATCATCACCTGTTTTATTTCTTCATATTCCTCTGATTTTAAGAATACAATCTCAATACTTTCTATTGAATCAAAGTTGACTGCTGCGTCTGTCATAGTCTATATTGCCTTA